>OMRJ01000247.1 GCA_900313475.1 uncultured Eubacteriales bacterium
ATCCATTACAGTATAGCATACAGTCCTTGGAGAGGGACTTTAATAACTACTACTTTATTATACGAGGTATTGAGCAAGGACAAGCGGTTGATATGCTCACCGAGCGACTGCATCAGCGACAAGTAGAAAAAGAAGAATTGGAAACTCAGCTCGCTATCGAGAACAACAAGAAAATTTGTTTATCCGAAGCACAGATTTTAGCCTTTCTTGATTATGTGTGCGAAATGCCGCTTGATGATTTTAATAAGCGCAGAGCTATAATCAATATATTCGTTCATTCCATTTACTTGTACGATGACCACTTCACTTTGATTATCAATGCGAGTAAAAAGTCTTTGAGCATCGACAATATTCCGCTCGACGATATTGAAGCCGCTTTTGAAGGCGAAAACAGCAATATGGAGGGGTGTTCATCGTTGATGACACCCGCTCCACCATCGAAAAACGCCCATTCTACGCGGTTTGTCGCATAGAACGGGCATTTATTTTTTTTTGAAAAACAGCGTCAGTTTTCCGCAAAGCAATTCCAATTTTGATTTTTCTTTTGTCTTTATTCGGTGCCGAGTGTTTTTCCTGATCGTTGTTTTTTCTGCAATTTTTATATTATTCAATGCGGCTCGATTGAGTTGTGGTTTTGTTTTAATTTTTGTGCGGGAAAAACAAAATTCTCCTGATTTTCCTGTGCATTGTGCTTGATATTTATAAAAATTTATGTTAATATGTTACTAATTTGAATCGAAAAATGTCGGCAAGGGAGGGGTAACGGTGCGATTTAAACAAAAAATTGCTGCATTGCTGTCAGTTACGGTTCTTTTGCTCGGTTTTGCCGGGTGTTCCGAAAAGACGACATCCGTTACGGCGTTTTCGATAAAGGGGAGCGAACGTCACATAGGTTCGGGCACAACATCGTTTCATACGTTGTCTTCTTTGCCCGAAACATCGGTGTCCGCTTCAGGCTTCACGGCGATGTCGTTTGAACCGTCCTCCGCGGCGGTATGTGTTACGGAATTGACAAAAGGTAATGTCTGGTCGGTTTTGCCCCTGTTTGAAAACGGTGCCGCTTCGGCGCTTGACGTTGTGTTGCGAACCTCAAACGGAGTTTATTATCTTAATTCTCAAGACAACTCGATTGCATACGGGTCATATAGATATGATATAACAGAAAAAGGTGTTTCGGTCGAATATCTGATTGCCGATCGTGCGGAAAATGCATCCGGAAAGGTTTCTTCCGTTTCGGACGGCGCCGCACTGAAAATAACGGTAGATTATATTCTGTCGGACGGCGATCTGCGTGTTTCGGCGGACTGTGCGGCAATCGAGCTTTCACCCGATACCGTTCTCGAAAGCATTTCGCTTATGCCGTATTTCGGTGCGGTTAAAAATGATTCGGAATCAACGGACGCCAATCTTGAAAAAGCCGTTCTTACATCGGCGCAGGAGATTGCGGGCATGCCGAACGGTTTGAAATCCGTAAAAAACAGCGGAGAAGCCGTGACGGATGCCGATAAGTCTGACGGCGATACCGAAGATAATAACGATTCGACAGCGGCAGCCGAAAAAGAAACACCCGATTTTCTGCTCGTACCCGACGGGTGCGGTGCCGTAATGTATACCGATAAAACGGATGAAAACACGGCAGATCTTACCTTTGATGTCTACGGCACGGGAGAAAACGGCGCCGCGATACCGGTTTTCGGCATAAAAAAAGGGAGCGGTGCATTCGTAGCGGTAATAGACGACGGTGCCGCGACAGCCGATATCAGGGCGCGCAGAGCCGAAAAGGATTCGTTCGGCGCAGCCACCGTATATCCGATTTTTACTGTTACGGAGCATATTGAAGACGGCGGTAAATATACATATTCGCAGCCGTACAGCGGAAAAATTTCCGTTTGTTACCGTTTTATGTCGGGCAGCGAAGCCAACTATATAAGTATGGCGGCGGTCTGCCGCGAGGAGCTTATACGCAACGGTACTCTCTCGTCAAAAACACTTTCCGAGAACGAATATCCCCTTGATATTTCCGTTACGGTAAGTGTCGACGGCACATCAAAGCGTACGGTGTCAACTTTTGAAGAGATTGAAGATCTTCTGCAGCTTCTTAAGGCAAAAGGCGTTGAAAACGTTGAAGTTATTCTCAACGGCATGTTTTCCGGAGGACTTGTGTGCGGCAACGGCGACGGTATGAGAGTGCTGCGTGCGGCAGGCGGTTCGTCCGGATTGCAAAAGCTGTGCGAATATGCTAATAAACAAAAGTTTAAAGTTTTTGCCGGCGTGACGCTTGTAAAAGCAGGCGGAATAAAAAACGGGGAATCGGCAACGGATCTGTCGGGAAGCGTGATTGTCTCCTCGGTGAAGAATACTCTTGCACCCGACATCGGGCAGGCGGAATATTCGGTTAATTTCATTGCGGCATCGGAAATAGAAAAAAAAACAATTTCTCTTATGAACAATGCCGAGCGTCTTGATGTTGCGGGGTTATGTATTCTCGACGGCGGTATCGGCGCCTATTACGATTCCTCATCCGGAATGAACAGCGTCGGTGTTTCGGAGGTCATTGCAAAAAATATTTCCGCTTTTTCCACAAGAAAAGAGCTTGCTGTAAGCGGCGTAAGCTTTAATACCGTTAAAAGCGCATCGCTTGTCACGGACATGTCTCTCGTCACAAACAACGGAGAGAGCGATGCATATAAAGCGGTGCCGCTCATTCCTGCGGTGCTTCATTCGACGGTTCGGTATACCGGTACTCCCGTTAATTCGGGGACGGCGGCACAGCTTAATTTGCTCAAATGCATTGAATACGGTGCACAGCCGCAGTATTTATGGGTGTTTGACAAGGATTCCCGTTTTTGCTATGAACAGACGTTTAATGAAGCTGTCACGTTTGTTCTGAGGGCGTCTGAGGAACTGGGGGATGTTAACTCCTGCCGTATTGTCAGTCACGGCGAAGTTGAAGACGGCGTTTTTTGCACCGGATACGACAACGGAGCACGCGTTTATGTAAATTACAACAATTATTCGGTAAATATCGGCGACATAGCCGTGCTGCCGTATGATTATATCAGAATAAATTGAAAAAACCCGGAGAACAATTATGTCAAACGAATATGATGCATTTACCGAGGGCGTGGGAATCGGAGGTCTGCGGACAAGAAAAGACATTAAAGTTATGCTTTGTTACGTTCTCTCCGTGCTTGACGCTCCCATATCAAAAAACGGACTTAACAGTGCGCTGCTTTCAACGGAGCTTGTGAATTTTTTTGAAGTCAACGAGGCGTTGTCGGGACTTTGCGCCAACGGTGTAATAATTGAGGATAAACGCGAGGACGATTCTTATTTCAGTCTTTCCGAAAAAGGACTGTCATTTGCGTCAAAGCTTGAATATGATGTGCCTGCTTACATCCGCGACAAAGTGGTAAAAGCCACGGTCAGCTATGCCGTCAGGGAGAAAAGAGAAAAATATACACATGCCGATATTGAAAAACTCGACAGAGGTTATCAGGCTGTGCTGAGCCTGACGGACGGAGATACGCTTATGATGCGGACAATACTTTACACTGCCGACAAGCTTCAGGCAAATGCCGTGTGTGAGGCGTTTTGCGATGACCCGCAAAAGCTTTATTCGGCAGTGATAGACGCTGTTACACACTGAGGAGAGCTTTATGTACGAATATACACTTAATCTTGACCGCATGGAGCAGGCAATACGCCTTTTCGGTAATTTTGATGAGAACATTCGCATTATTGAAAAAGAATACTCGGTTACCGTTGTCAATCGGGGAGATTCGCTGAAGATTTGCGGCGAGCCCGATAAAGCCGCTCTTGCGGCAAAGGCGATTGAAGGGCTTATAATGCTTCTTAACAAGGGTGAGGAGCTTAATGAGCAGAACGTAAGATACTGCATTTCTCTTGTCAATGAAGGCTCGGACGACAGAATTTCTTCGCTTGCGTCCGACTGTATCTGTATTACGATGAGCGGAAAACCCGTAAAGCCCAAAACACTCGGTCAGAAGAAATATATTGACATGATAAACGGGAACACTGTCGTTTTCGGCGTCGGTCCCGCCGGAACGGGAAAAACATATCTTGCCGTTGCGATGGCTGTCAAAGCGTTTCGCGCAAAGGATGTCACCAGAATAATTCTCACCCGTCCGGCTGTCGAAGCAGGCGAAAAGCTCGGTTTTTTGCCCGGCGATCTTCAGCAAAAGGTCGATCCGTATTTACGTCCGCTTTATGACGCGCTTTTTGATATGCTCGGAGCGGACAGCTTTCAGAAATGTCAGGAAAAAGGCAGCATTGAAGTTGCGCCGCTCGCCTATATGCGAGGACGCACGCTTGACGACAGCTTTATAATCCTCGATGAGGCACAGAACACAACACCCGAACAGATGAAAATGTTTCTTACGCGTCTCGGCTTCAACTCAAAAATTGTTGTAACAGGAGATGTTACGCAGATTGACCTTCCCGACGGAAAAAAATCCGGACTTAAAGAAGCCGTTAAAATTTTGAAGGACATTCCCGATATCGCTACGGTTCGCTTTACCGAAAAGGATGTAGTGCGGCACCGTCTTGTTCAGGATATTATCAAGGCGTATGAAAAATACGGTGAAAAGAACGAAAGGAATAAAAAATGATTACCGTTTTACGGAAAGGGGCAACGATATATGGCAGACAAAATAAAAGTAATAATTACAAATGACCAAAGCACGGTCAAGGTTCCGTCGGGAACACGCTTGCTTATCAGACGTTGCTGTCATGCTGTTTTGCAGCTTGAGGGCTTCAAAGGCTCTGCGGAGATAAGCGTCCGATTTGTAGATAACGAACAGATAAAAGAGCTTAACGCACAGTATCGCAATATAGACAGAGAAACGGATGTTCTCTCTTTCCCGCTCGGTGAAAACGGAGAATATGACATTAACCCCGCAACGGGTGCGTATATGCTCGGCGATATTGTTATTTCCGTGCAGAAAGCAATGGAACAGGCGAGTGAATTCGGCCATTCTCTCGAACGCGAGATAGCCTTTTTAACCGTCCATTCAATGCTTCATCTTCTCGGATACGATCATGTGAACGGCGGTCTTGAAGCGGTACATATGAGAGAAAAAGAAGAAACCGTTCTGACGCAGCTCGGGCTTAAAAGAAACGGCAGCTATTATCTTGACGAGGAATAAAGCAATGCAGAAACAAGAGTCGAAAACCGCATTTTTAGCAATTGTCGGATGCCCCAACGTCGGGAAATCGTC
>OMRJ01000079.1 GCA_900313475.1 uncultured Eubacteriales bacterium
ATCCTCCTTCACTGCTTTTTGTGCCTTTTTATCTTTAAAATATGTGATTATTCTGTAAACGCTTAATTCCCTGTCGCCCATAATGCCGCGTCTGAAGAACAGCACGATTATCATGATGACAAGAGAGAAAACGACCATTCGGAAGCCCGAACGCATGAGCGGAATCTTGAAGGAACCGATGAAATGCTCGTTATCAAGCGTACGGAGCCACCATTCGGAGCAGGCAACATAGAGGAACGAGCCGATAACGGAACCCGAAAGAGAGCCTATGCCGCCGATAACAACGATAAGCAGAATTTCATAGGTGAGCGAGGTCTTAAACGTCTGCGCCTGAATGGTGCCCTGATACATGGCGAGCAGCGCACCGCCGACACCGGCGAAGAAAGAGCTTATAACAAACGCGAGACGCTTGTGATGAGCAAGATTTATTCCCATCGCCTCTGCCGCTATTTCATCGTCGCGTATAGCCTTGAACGCTCTGCCGTAGGTGGAGCGGAGAAGAAGCGCAATAATCGCAATGCAGAAGGCAACAACCGCAAAATAAAACACTATATTTGTCTGTGTGGGAAACATGCGGAGCAGGTTGGAGCCGTTTGTGAGAGGTCCGAATTTGTCATACTGAATAACGGTACGCATGATTTCGGCAAAGCCGAGCGTTGCAATAGCGAGATAGTCGCTCTTGAGCTTAAGCACGGGAAGACCGATGAGGAACGCGAAGATCGCAGCCATGACACCCGCGAGCACGAGCGCGAGCATAAACGGAATCGCGAACTGCACGATGCCGCCGTCGTAATAGAGATAGATATTTGCGCGGTTTTCAACGGGAATGGTAAGAATTGCGTAGGTATATGCGCCGATGAGCATGAAACCCGCCTGTCCGAGGGAGAAAAGACCGGTGAAGCCGTTCAGGAGGTTCATCGACACTGCGATAAGAGAATAGATGACGCCTTTTTTCAGCACGGGAATAAGCATGCTGTCATCGGGGGTCACTTTCTGAATGATCGCGAGTGCGACAAACATTACAACGACAAGAACGGCGCTTACAACAAGCGAAATTTTCTTTGTTTTGGCTGCTTCCGCGTCGGAGCGTTTTATCAGAGGAGACTGTATTTTTTCTTTTTTCATGTTTTTACACCTTCTCCTTTAATTTTTCGCCGAACAGACCGGTAGGCTTAACAACAAGAATTATTATCAGAAGCGCAAAGGTAAACGCGTCGGAGAATGTTGAGTACTCGCCGTTAGAGATACCCTTGATTATGTTTTCGACAAGACCTATTATAAATGCACCGATAACCGCACCGGGTACCGAGCCGATACCGCCGAAAACCGCAGCGACAAACGCTTTAAGTCCGGGCATTGCGCCGACCGTGGGGGTAACGGTTGTGTATGCGGAGAAGAACATAACGGAGCCGACCGCCGCAAGGAACGAGCCTATTATAAACGTCATGCTGATGACGCTGTTTATTTTAACGCCCATAAGGCGTGAGGTTTCAAAATCAAACGATACGGCGCGCATCGCCATACCTATCTTTGTTTTTTTGATAAGAAGCTGAAGCAGCAGAATGAGTATAATGGTGAGAAACGGAGTCACTACCGTAACCGTTTTCACCTGCACCGATCCGATCGAGACGCTGTTTGAGAGGAACGGAATCACGGGATACTGTTTTGCAAGTCCGCTGGTGACATAGAACGCAAGGTTCTGAAGAAGATAAGAAACGCCGATAGCCGATATCATGACCGACATTCTCGGTGCCTCGCGCAGCGGTTTATAGGCAAGGCGCTCAACAAGAAAGCCGAGCAGCACCGTGAGGATAAGAACGAGCGGAATTGAAATAAAGATGTTCAGTGAAGCACTGAAATACACCAACATAAGCCCTGCGCACATGAATATGTCGCCGTGGGCGAAGTTGATAAGCCGCAAAATACCGTACACCATTGTGTAGCCTATTGCTATAAGTGCGTACTGACCGCCGTTTGCGATACCGGCGACGAGATAGGGCAGCCAGTTGTTGAAAAATTTCTTTACGGATGAACCGCTTTTTGCATTGTTTTCGGACGAATCCGCAGCAGCGGTAATGCCGTCAGTCATCTGAACGGCTGCCGATTCGGTAACGGCACCGCTCTTATCATCTGCGTCCGTTACAGCCGGAGCCGCCTGACCGAGCACGGCGAACAGCATCAGCAATATCGCCGACACCGCCGTCATAACGGCGTATTTTCTCTTGTGGTTCATAGGTTTCCGACCTCCAATAAAATAACAACAAGGAGCCAACCGAAGCTTTTATCCTCCGATCGGCTCCGAAGTAATTCAATTCAGTGAATTATTTTGCAATCGTCTGCTTCTTTTCAAACTTAAAGGCACCGTTTACGGTATCAACGCTCTTGATGAAAGCGGTATCTCTTTCAGCGTCGCCTATCTCATCAAAGAAGATATCACCGGTTACGCCCTTAACGGCTTTATCGGCGGAGTTGATGGACGCGAGAGCCGCGCGGATGGCTTCGCCGTCAACCTTTTCGGCCTTTTCGAGAGCAGCGATCGCGGTGAAGTAAGCGTCGTAGCCGAGAGCCGATACGGCAGCGACTATATCGTTTCCGCCGTTGTTGGTGAGGCGCGCCGAATCGGCGTTGAGCCATGCCTTGTAGCCCTTAACGAAATCTGCTGCCGTTGCGTCGTTCTCGTCGAAGAACGTGGAGCATGCAACATAGAGATTTGAGCCTTTCGCAGCGTCGATAATAGCCGAGTTCTCCCATGTGTCTCCCGCGAGGATCTTTCCGGTGTAGCCGAGGTCTTTTGCCTGGGGAACAATAAGAGCAGCGGATTCAATCGAGGTGGGAGCGAATATAGCATCGCAGTTTTCAGCCTTTGCGGTGTTTATAAAGCTGGTGAAATCGGTGTTGCCCTTCGGGAACTGGTTCTCGGTGTATTCAAGACCGACATTCTTTGCACCGGCAACGAAGAACTTGCCGAGTCCGGTTGAGTAGTCGTCGCCGAGTTCGGTAAGAACAAGAGCCTTTTTGACGCCTGATTCCTTTGCGAAGTTAGCCATAACGGTGCCCTGGAAGGGATCGAGATAGCAAACACGGAAATAGAATTCGTTGTCGCTTGTAACGCCGGGGTTTGTGCAGGAGCAGCCGATTGCGGGAATCTTTGCTTTCTTGAAGTATTCGCCGCCTGCCATTGATGCGCCGGAGCCGTAAGAACCGAGAACGATGCTTACTCCGTCGGAAACGAGCTTCTGAGCGGCGGAGGGAGCTGTGGTCGATTCTGTCTGGTTATCAACCTCAACAAGCTCAATCTTATACTCTTTACCTGCAACGGTAACGGTATTTTTAAGAGAATGAGCATAACGGATACCGAGAACCTCCTGTTTTCCGCCGGCTGCATTTGCGCCGGTAGCAGGTTCAAAAATACCTACTTTAATTGTGCCGCCCGCAACAGCAGTGCCGCCGGTGGGGTTAGCGGAATCGGTAGGATCCTTGCCGCTGTCACCGCACGAAGCAAGAACTGCAACGCAGGACAGAACAAGAACTGAAGCGAGAAGAATCGAGATAAATTTTTTCATTGTTTATTCCTCCTGTATTTTCATATTCGCGGTGGATAACCCTTAAGCCGGAAACACATTGTCGGCATCCGAGTATACACTTCGGTTATGATGTGTGTATTATAAAAGTTTTTTATAACAATGTCAAGTTTTTTCGAGAGAAAATCTCGCATTTACGCCAAAAAAATGACGGTTTTTTTAAAAATTTGCGGTGCTATAATTTTTGCTTATACGTGTGTGTTTTTTCAGGTTATATTAAGAGTGATTTTTTGTAAAAATCCGTCTTGCGGCGACGTCAATTTAAATGTTATACTGAAAAAAAAAGGGAGAAAATGATTATGTATAAAAAAATAACGGCATTTCTTGCCGTGCTTGCCGCTTCGTTTACTTTTTTTTCGGTGACGGTGCATGCTTCTCAAAACGACGGAACAAAGCTCATTGCGCACCGCGGATATTCGGGCATTGCCCCCGAAAATACGCTTGCAGCCGCACGGCTTGCGGGCGAACACGGTTTTGACGCATGCGAATTTGACGTTTGGCCGACCGCGGATCGTGTATGGGTGGTTATGCACGACGACACGCTTGACAGAATGACCGACGGAACGGGCGCGATCGCGGACAAAACGCTTGCCGAGCTTCGCACTCTCAGAATAGATGCGGGAAACGGAATCGAAAACTATCCCGACGAAAAAATTCCCACGCTCAATGAGATGCTTGAGGTGTGCAAAAAAGCCGGCATTATGCCGGTTATTGAGATAAAGAACGGCGACGCGGAAAACCTTGAAACCCTCGCCTGTCAGCTTGATGCAAGCGGCATCACAGACAAATGCACCGTTATTTCGTTTGAACGGGATTGTCTTATCGGCATGCGCAGACTCCGGCCGACTCTCGATCTTCGTCTGCTCATCGGAAAAGTGACGAAGGAAAGCATAGCTTTTTGCGTCAAAAACAAAATAAACGGGATTTCGTGCAACTACAAATCGAATCTTCCTCACCGTTACAAGCCGCTGCGTGAATCCGGACTTAAAATGACGGCGTGGACGGTGAATGACCTTGCAAACGCAAACAACCTTACGGATCAGGGCTTTGAATACATAACCACGGACGCACTTGTCCCCGGCACGGTCAATGCGCGCGGAGAACACTCCGTAAAAGCGGACATTACAACGCTTCTTCTTCGCATTTGGGATAAAGTCCCCGCATTCCTGAAAAATGCCCTCAAGGGGTGCGGTGTGGCCTCTTAACACAAAGAAAACCTGCATTGCACCGATGCGTTCCAAAACAAAACCGGCGTAAAAAACTAAACGGCAGTACTGCACATTAGAATAAATATTTACTATATATATAATATTAACCGTCAAATGCTCCGATGATGTATCTGTGTTACGGACGTTTGACGGTTTTTTTATCCTTAAACATAAGAAAAATTTATATATTTAAGAGGTTTATAAAAAATATTCAAAAAACGTCTTTACTGTCCGATATAATATATGCTATACTTATTCCCGATTTGCGAAAAAAATGAAAGAGAGGAAAAAATGGACACACTGTTTCAAAATGTTATCGAAAATTTTCAGTGGCAAATGCTCATAATGTGGGCAATAGGCGGACTGCTTATTTTTCTTGCCATCAAAAAAGAGATGGAGCCGTCGCTCCTGCTGCCGATAGGCTTCGGTGCTATTCTTGTAAATCTGCCGTTATCCGGCGCAATCACACAGGTCGTGGACGGCGTCACCGAGCGCGGCGCGCTGAGCGTGCTCTACGACGCGGGAATCGCGAATGAACTGTTCCCTCTTAGGAAACCTGATGGAAAAATGGAACGGGTGGCTACGCCGAAGAATACGAA
>OMRJ01000037.1 GCA_900313475.1 uncultured Eubacteriales bacterium
ATCATTGAAAATGTAAATGATATTTCTTTGCTTGGATCGGCTATATATTCCAGATGGAGATATTTCAATCATTGGGCATACGATGCAGCAGAGATACTTTCTATGCCCAACAGGAGCTGGTTCATTATTGCTCTTAATAGACTGGCTGAATTATGTAAAGATGAACAAGAAAAATAAGAGAATCCGTATATTGTCATGTTCGATGAATATGGCAATATCAAGGTTTTAAGCGGTTCAACATACCCGTTTTAAGGCGAAAATAGGTGTTCTACCATTCCCGTGTACAGTGGGTTTTGAGTAGGTTATCCGTTGGAGAACCAGGGCATGTGGAGACGGTAGTCTTACTGTCAAGAAAAGATAAATAAAGGCTGAAAAGCGGCGTGTTTCCGGGCTTTTTGAGATTAGGTAATAGCTCAGAAAAGTCCGTATTTCTCATATTGAAACATATCTGCTGTAAAAACGCTCAGAGAGTTTTTAACATAACAAACGAAAGACTTGCACGCAGGGGATATTATGACATATCCGAAGCGTGCAAGTCTATGCACTCAATATGATTGAACCGCCGTGTACGGAATCGTACGCACGGTGGTGCGAGAGGTAGGCTGCTCAACTAAAGCGGGCCTTATTCTCGATTAACTGTTTGGATTTATTCGTTGTTGTTTTTTTCGGACACCATTGCATCCATTCGTTTTTTCTGTGCAAGCGCCGTCGCGGCACGTGTTTTTTCAAGGTCGGCATACATTTTTTCACGTGTCTTTGCATCGATGTTATAGAAGAACATCGGAATCATGCACAGGTAATCAAAAATAAGGCGGGGACCAAATGCGGCGATAAACATCTTAAACATTGTGTCGACTGTGTGAACTTTATCAAATCCGGCCTGATAACCTGCCCACCGTTCAAGAAGATAGGCATTTATTATTTGCAGGATTATGTTTTTAACTTTATTTATATAACCTGTGACAAGACCTATTGTCGCTTCGACACGGTATCCGTTTTTCCATTCACAGTAATCAAGCGTCTCGTAGTTTATTTCGCTTGCGATTATCTTGCGGGTTGCATAGAAAACCATTGTAATGCAGTTTCCGATTGAAAATGCGACAGTCATAGGAATTTTTCTGCGATAAAGTCCGTTTTCTTTTCCGCCGATAAGTCCGACCAAAAGGAAAAGCGTATCGGAAATTATCTGTGAACCCCGTCCGAAAAGCCAAAGGGTTTTGGTAGAAAACTTTTTTCGCAATTTAGCCGTAAGAGGATAACTGATATATGATATCGGTGAACCTGCAATGCCTCCTACAACTCCGATTGAATTGAATTTTAGTACATCGGAATAATAAAGCGATTCGCTTGTTCCCACATTAATTTCGTCAATGAACCCCGAAAGTGTATATATGAGCAACGGTTTGTTTCGGAAAACCGACATGAAGCCTTTAATCGGGTGGGGTGGCTTTTCCGATTGCGGCACGCGCTCTTTACTTACAAGAACCCACCATATGTTAGGGACATTTGCTATTATCCACCAAAACGTTTTCATAATTACGAAAGTTTTTACAATGTTCAGGTGCAGCTTGTTATTTTCTATAAGATCGAAAATTACACCTGCCAGCTGGCTTGGGAATTTTGAACCAAGCTCAGATACAAATTTAGCAGCCACAAGAAGCGAAGTACGCTCCTGCGTGTTTGGAGTGAAAACATTGTCAATGTAACCGCCGCCTCCGAAGAACGCATTTACGGTTTCGGATGCATAGGCGATAAACATCCATACCCAGAGTTTTGTTGAGGCATCAAAATTCATGTTCATTGCAATAAGCGGTAAAATGCAGTTAAAAAATCCCATTGCCATGCTCGGAATAAGCGCAAGAATCTGAAACGGCTTAAATTTGCCCCAGCGTGAACGCATATTGTCTATTATCATTGCTGACAGAGGGTCATTCAGCATGTCATAAATTCCGAGTCCCGCATTTGCTTTTGAAAGCTGTGTCGGTGAGATTCCGTAGATTTTATACAAGTGAAAATCGGAGCCGATGTCATATTTGCCGAGTCCGATGCCGCCCACTGCCGTTTTTAAAATATACGCGACTCTTTCTTTTGTCGAACAAAACAATCGGTTCATGTATGCAGGCGCATTCATACCCGAATTAAATTCAAATCCGCTTTTTAAATCTTCCGAAGACTCATAAACAACATCTGTAATGTTATCGAGTTCAGCCATTGTGTATAACCTCCCCGTCCTTTTTCTTTTTTTCTTCTTTTTCTGTCTCTGCTGATTTCCGATCTTTTTCCGCTTGTATGGCATTGAGCCGCTTATACATTTCCGCTCTTAAATCTTCATGCGATATTCCGTTTTCTTTCATCGTGAAATACTCCTCGATGGGAATACCTCCGACAAAACACTGTTGATGGTGAACCTGAATGCCCTGACGAAAAACGGCAATATCAACAGCAAAATTTAAAACCACAGTTATGATATACAAATATGTACCGTAAGAGAGTTTTCCCGAAACATACATACCGTCGGGAATCAGTGTGAATGCCGCAGCCGCTCCGAGCGTGAACAAAAGCATTAAAATATCTGTTGTATAATTTCTGACCTTCCCTTTCGGCGAACATGCCAACGTTAACAGCACAAAATGAACTATAATAAGCAAAAAGCTTAATAAAAAAAGAATTCCGGAAATAATAATCGGCGCTGTTTTTATACTGATATCGGAAAAGACAGCCCCGAAATCGGCATCTCCGAAAATTTTATAGATATCAAGAATGCTCATTGTACCGTTATGATCGGGCAGAGGGGCAGTCATAACGGTGTTTATCAGCGGCAGGAATAACGGACCGAGCGGAAGAAGACTTGTTATCAACCGAACGACAGCAAGCTTTGTGCCTGTGTAGGCGGCTTTTACTCTGTCGACCTTTTTTTGAAAATAGTAATACTGTACTTCGGCTTTGTCTGCATCCTGCATCAGCCGTTCCTGTATGTCGTACAAGACAATGTTTGCACCGCAGTATGGACATATCTGTTTCCAATCCTTCAGCTTCAAACGGTGTTTGCATTTCGGACATTCCGCCATCTGTTTTTCTCCCTTCGGATTTAGTTTTATTTAATAATAACATATTTGAAAGACTAAGTCTATAAAAAAACAGAAAAAATGCACGAATCTCAAGAGAAAATCCGTGCATTTTAATGAAATTAACGAAATGCTTTTGATTTTACAGAGAGTTTAAAAACGAAAGAAAATCAACGTAAAAAATGCGGCAGTTGAAATAATCGGTCATTCCGCCCTGGAGGGTTGTGTGATTGCCTTTTTGAATCGGCATTATATTCCAAACACCTGTCTGTACGTTGTCTTTGTCAAAATCTGCGGACGGAGCGCCGAGCGGTGCAAGTGCCGAGTAGGTGTTTACAAGACCGTCGTTCGCCTGCCATCTTTCGTCGATGACATATCCGTTTGCGGTTGTACCCGTGTAATTGCAAATTCTGTTTGCAGCAACAAGATACATTCCGGATATTATTCCGTCATCGGGACGGCAGATTCCGTCATCACCGCGAACGGTTCCGTCGCATGCGAAAGAAAAATAGTAAATGCCGTCAACCGTGGAGATTTTTTCGTTGAGCGCAAGCGCATTGTCGATGCTCATTTCGTAAATAGCGGTGTCGTCTTCGGTTCTTGTGCCGGCAGTGGCGTTTCCGATGCCGAGGATCGTTTGTGCAAGCATCTTTTCCTGAACCGAGGCATTCGGGTCGCTGTCAAGCTCTTGCTGAATATTGTAGCTCGAAGTGCCGTTGTGAGGTGCCGAGAGGGTAACGACGGAATATATCAGGTCGGCTTTTCCGCCTTCAAAAAGAGGAGAGACATTATTTCCGGTTGATTTTTCGTCCGAGTCACCGTTTGCCATGAGGTGAGCAAGCAGACGAACCGTAGCACCGCCGAAAGAATGTCCGAAAAGGTTTATTTTGTTTTCGGCATTCCATTCGTCTATAAGAGGATTATCCGAATAGTCTTTGCCGTATCTGTCGTGTTTGCATCTTTTGCTGTGCGCTTCTCCGTAGTCGGTACGTGTTCCGGTAAGCTGTGCGTAAAGCTCGCATGCTCTGTCCCAAGCGCTCGCCGAAGGAGAGACGGATGCAGCGTGGCATTCAAAACCGCGCGCCGAAAGATATTTCATCAGATCTCCGTTGTTGACTCCCCAATACGGAAAAAACCTGTTGAACAGATCATATTCGCCCCACCCCGAAAAGCCGTGGACAAAAACATTTGTATATTCGGTGTTAAAAGCCGAGCTGTCAACATTTGCTTCGGGAATGTTGAGAGCCGGGAAAAAAAACATTAAAAGTGATAAAAAAAATGCAGTAAGCTTTGCCATGAACCTTTTCCTTTCTCATAGAAAATGATGAAAATATTTTATCATACAAAAAAAGCATTGTCGATAGTTTTTCGGAAAATTATCATAGGCTGACGGGACTTGAACCCGTGTCGGTTTTGACCGGTCGGATTTAGCTCATGCCGCGTTAAAACCCTTGCAAATACGTCAA
>OMRJ01000316.1 GCA_900313475.1 uncultured Eubacteriales bacterium
ACTTCCGATTCGGGTTTTGCGTATTTAACAATGAAATCGGATATTTTTACGCAACTTGCGTAAGAACTGATTTTAACCTTTACATTCTTTTCCGTATACGTTACGGAACGAAGCAAAGTTTCTTCCCCGAACACGCCGTCAGCGCATTTCGCATAATAAAGCGAAATTATTCCGTCCGAATAAGCCATTCTGAATTTAATTTTGTCCGTATATTCCATAGTCGCGGAAACGTCGTTGTTGTTTTCGTCTTCACCCGTGCCGAGAAGAATAAACCATTTATAGGATACTCTGTAATAAAAACAATAGTCGCCTACATAAACTCTGAAATTGCCGCTCGGATTGCCCCAGTTATCTGCGCCATACAACACGAAACTCACTTCAACATCGTCATATTCGCCGAGAACGGTTGCCGTAAGCAAATTCGCGTTCGAAATGCGGAAATCGCCGTTATCCTCGTAATCGAACTCGCTCGAACCTTTTTCAAAAAGTTCATTTTTGTCTATCGCAAGTTCAAAGTTTTCGATGTTCTCAAATACAGCGGCGTATTCAACGTTTGCAGTTGCCGTAAATTTATACGTCGCACTTTCCGAAATCGTTGCACCCGTTCCGTCAATCCACTTTACAAACAATTTGCCCGTTTCGACGGCTGCCGTAATGGTAACTTCCGCTCCTTCGGCGTACTCTCCGCTACCTGTTCCGCCTGTTACGGTTACCGTATATACGTTTACGTATTCTGCCGTAACGGTTATGTCTTTGGTTACTTTGAAAGTGTACGTCGCTTCCTCTCCGAGAGTAATAACTCCGTTCTTCCAACAAACAAAACGTTTTCCCTCAACCGCATCGGCAATAACGGTTACTTCCGTTCCTTCGGCATATTCGCCGCTTCCCGTGCCACCCGCTACGGTTATTGTGTATACGTTTACGTATTCCGCAACCAGGGTAATATCGGAATCGACTTTAAACGAATATTCTTTATCCGTCGAGACGACTTCGCCGTTCACTTTCCAACAGCTAAAACGCTTGCCCTGCACATCGTTTGCAGAGACGGTTGCCGTTGCGCCTTTTACAAATTCTCCCGACCCGGTGCCGTTTTCAACGGTTACCGTACACTTTTCTTCGGAATAAACAGCGGTAAGCGTGATATCCTTTTCCGCTTTGAACGTATACGGATTTTCGGTTGAAACCACCGTTTCGCCTTCGTTCCAGGAAACGAATGTTTTGCCGTCTTTAGTTTCGGCTGTGACGGTTATGCTTGCTCCCTGCTCGTAACTTCCGCCGCCCGTACCGTTTAGTACGGTTATCGTGTATGTTTTGCCGTTTGTATCTGCGCTATCCTCGCACGAACAAAAGCAAAACGCAAGTACGGTTATCGTAAGCAGCGTTAAAATTACTTTGAGTGTCTTTTTCATAATTAACCTCCATTATCAACATAGGCTTTTCGCCTGTATGGTTCACTTTTTCTTTACGACGTAAAGCGTTGCCAACAACATCTGCAAAATCGAAATCATGGAAATTAAGCCGATGCTTCCGCTGCAACCGTGTTTTTTATCCGGCTCTTTGTCGGGTTGAACGGCTTTCGACCACTTTGAGTAAACATAAACCCTGCCCGACAACGTATCGTTTTTGAAATCGACTCTTCTCGTATACGACTCATCGTAATACCAACCATCGAAAACGTAACCTTCATAAACGGGATCTTCTACCGTATTGTCGGTTTTGCCAAGTTCTTTTGTTTCCGATTCTCCCGTCAGCGTGTTTACAAATATTACTTCTACCCTGTTTTCGTCGTCTTCCGTAACGGGATAAACTTCCAGATAACCGCTTATGTTTGTGAAATCTTGTTTCCAACCCTTGAACACGTTAATTCCGTCCGAGGAAAGCGTGGGCGCAACCGCACCTTTTCCTCTTTCCACTTCAGACACTTGAATAATATTCCCGTAAAAATCAAAGAATACAACATCGTAACTTGCGGATTTATAAACCGCCGTAAATACGGTATCTGATTTTATGCACGAAAGGGTTTTATCGAACCCTACGAACTCATACCCATCCTTTTCGGGCATTTCGACTGCGCTTGCGTTTGAGCCGTAATCTATTTCCGTTTCGAAAATTGTTCTGCCGTTTTCGTCCGTATAAGTAACTTTAACTTTTTTCGGCGTGTATTCAAGCAAAATGACCATATCGTTATATGCCTTGTCAAACGGAATATTGTAGTTTTTAAACACATATCCCGCAATACTCGGTATTTCGGGAACGACGATGTCTTTCCCGTGTTCCGCGTAAGTTACGTATTTCGTTCCGTTTCCGTCGATAAACGTTACTCTGTGTTTCACATTTTTGATAACAGCCGTAAGGACTTTATCGGTACGGACGGCGTAGACGTCTGTCATGTTCCCGCTTTCGTCTTTCCATCCGACAAAATTCCCGTTCGCTCCGAGTTTCACCGCGGGAACGTTTATTATTCCTTTGCCGCCGACAATAGTCTGAGAGGACAATACGTCGCCGTTCTCATTTTTAAATGTAAGCGTGTAAGAGCTTTCGCTTGTTACAGGCGAGATTACGGCGGTTTTATCGACCGTGCTTATATCGCGATTCCATTTTACGAAGTTCGCGATGTTGCCCGCGTCGGGCGCAATAATCTCCGCGGCGGACGAAACTCTCTGATATGAAATTACGTTTCCCCTTTCATCAAGGAATACAGCCGTGTATTTATTGCTTTCGTATTCCGCGTTTTCGGCATTTAAGATAAAATAACTGCTCTTAAACGTGAGTCCGTATGAAGACAACGCGAGAATAGTGGAATCGTCTTTGCAGACGTAATCGTAATTTCCGTCGAGAATAAGATTTTTGCCGCAATAAACTTTGACGAACAGATTATGATTTTTTGTTCCG
>OMRJ01000044.1 GCA_900313475.1 uncultured Eubacteriales bacterium
AAAATACGTATTCCATCAACATACAAATCATAACTCTTAACGCTCTCTCCGTTTATCATGTCCTCGTTATAATGACCGTAAAATGTTGAAAACATTGCTGTTATAACAACTGTATACTGTCCGTAATTCAAATCTTCAACACTGATAACAGGTATCTGATAGAGAGAATCCGTATCGGAGTTTTCGTCCTTAAGCCATCCGTAAGCATAAGCATAGGAATAAGCGGGCGAACCGGTTACGCTTGTCGTCAAGCTGCCGTCTAAGGCATAGTAGGTCGGCGTGTATGTGTACCCCGTACCCGAAACGTCGTAATAATGCTTTTCGAGAGTTATCACGCCGTCCTCACCGTAGTAAGTCGGTGTTACGGTGGCATTGTTGTTCTTTGTCCAGTAGAGCGGAGTGTCGGTAACCGTGCCCGTCAGCTCGCCGTTTGCGTCGGCATAAAGCCTTACATATGAATACCCGTAATAAGTGTCCACTATATGCTTGCGCACCGGAGCAGATGTAACATCGGTTCCCGAATAAACATCAACAACAAACACACCCGTAGTGCTGTCCGTTACACTCATAAGGTCAAAGCCGGTTCCCGTAAATGAGAAACGCAGCTTCGGCCATGACGCACCGGTTCCGCCGCTGTAGTAGGAATTGGGATTGTTTTTCGTGCTGACCGTTACCTTCCGCGCCGTTGAGTCGGAAAACGCGTTTTTATTGTCGTATGACGGATCAAAGCCGTAGACATTAGCCTTTGAGCTTCCGGCAAGGTCGGCGGCCTGATTAACCGCCTTTGTACCGTTTGTGACCGTGCTCCACTGTCCGTGCTTTGCGGTGGAATTATCAAATCCCGCCGCAGCGGAGCCGTCGAAATAGCTCACGCCTCCCGGTTCGTTTTCAACGAAGTTTTCTTCAAAATAGACATTTGTCGCCGGAACGAACGTGACGCTTTCAAACGCATAATACACTGTTCCGTTTGAGTATGTCGGGTCGTTAATGACCTCGGCGCATATGTAGAATGAGTCGCTCCCCGCAAACTCCATGGTAAAGGGGGAATATGTAACGGCTCCGGTCGATGTAACGGAGTAGCTACCGTAATTGCCTGTGCGTTCAAGCGGTCGCACTTTCTCAATCGGAATCAGATTTTCAGGCATCGAAAACGAAATAGCCTTGTCTGTTTCATCCGTGATTCCGATGTAGTTGACGACAGCGCCGTTTGCAACAGCCGTTTCGGTAACGATGTTGTTTTCGGTGACGTTATAGTTTATCGGAAGTCCGTAGTCGGCGACGAGCGTCTGGTCATTAAGTTTAACGTGTTCGGAAAGCTGCTGAAGGTTAAATGTGATTTTGCAGTTTGATTCTGTGGAACCGCGTTCAAGATAGAAGAATGAGAAGGTGTGACGTTTGCCGTCATTTCTTATCTGATTGAGGTAGTCGATTGCGGTTTGATTAACGTCGCTGATTTTATCGTATGTCTCGCCGTATTTGTACATAACGCCGTTTTCAACCGTGCTTATAAGTTCGCCGTCCGCAACGTTCATCGCGTACTGATACGAAACCGATGCTTCGGTGAAGTTAATTGAACAGGTTCTGGCGCCGTGAAGGCCGCCGTTATCGAGTACAAGAACATCGTCAACATAGACAAGCACGTCGTCGTCACCGGAAAAGAAGAACTCATAGTCTTCACCCGTCTTTGATATTTTTCCGCCCTTCGGAATATAGAAATCCATTGAAAACGTCATTCCGAAGTGGTAAACGGCGCTTTCACCTGCGAACACCGTTGTGTCACCCGTCTCCTTTATTTGATAGTTGAACGGGAAAAAGCCCTTACCTGCGCCGACATAAGGACGGTTGACGCTCCACGAAGTTTCGTTGACAAAATCGACCGTCGCGCTCTGCGCCGCATCGTCATAGCTTGCGCGAAGCATATGTCCGTCGTCGGATGAATCGTAAACATAGTGGTTCACACCGTCGCTGTCGGTCGTTACAAAGAACGGGAATTCGGTATTCCAATAGTATTTTGTATACTCGTTCGTAACACCCTCAACATTGTTCGGGGAGAAGAAATCGGGGACATACACGCTGATGTTGTTAAGCGGAGTCAGTGTTACGGACGTTGTAGCAGAAGCTCCGGTCGAAACGGTTATATTGATATTTGACGTAAGTCCTGAGATTGAATGCCCGCTCAAATAGTTCAACCCGTTTTCAAGGTCATAAACAGTGTGTGACACGGGCATACCGTTCGAGCCGAGATTCCTGCTGTAAATGCCCTGAAGCGAAACGCCTTCGTCCTTATTTTCGTTTGCACCTTGCGTGTTGTTTTTCTGCCAGTGGTTCCATGCAGTCTGATAGAAATTCTCCGCCTGCACCGTACCCGTAACGGTAAAGTCACGGAATGAAAGGCTGTAGATTTTTGCATAAGCGGCAATCGCGGCATCAAGTGCGGTGTCCGCATAACCCTCTTCCCAAGCGGTGCCGTTCGTTCCGTCGTAGTCGATAACCGTCTTTATCTGCGAGAGAACATTGTCGTTTGCCCTTATCGCCTGTTCCATTTTAGTGTATGTCTGCTCGTTAAACTCAATGCTGCCGCCGACATACGGAGTGGAGGATGACGGATTGTAACCGTATTTTATTATTCTTGCCGGGAATTTTTTAATCGTACTCGAAAAACTGTTTATCGCATTGAGAATGTTCTGCGCTGCCGCTGCTTTCTGCTCGGACGTTGCATTCGCGTCATTGTATGTATCCACACCGGCTTCCATAGCCTCGATATAAGCTGTGTAAGCATCGGCATTGTATACCCCCGGCTTATATTTTGAAACGGTTTGCAGCGCTTGATAAAGCGCAGATGTACCGGCGTCAACGCTGCCGGCACTGTCCAGACGTTTGTAAAGGTTAAATTTTCTGTTGTTTGTCACATTCGAAGTGGTACCCGTCCACGTTGAAAACGCATTGTTTGCCACATACAAATCAAGGAACTGACCCGCATCGTTATAAATCGCTATCGAACCGTTATTTGCGACATAAACATTTAATGCCTGCGGAGTATCGGTAAACGACAGCGTACCGTTCGAATTGCCGATATTCATGTATTTTCCCGAGGAATTTTTGATTGTAAAGGTTTCGCCGCTGCCGACGCGCTCAAATACATAGTAACAGTCATCGGGGTTATTCAAAACAGTTCCGTTTATTTCGGCGGCTGCTGCGTCAACCATGTTCTGCGCGTTAACGGTTTCCGTCACGAGGCAGCCCGAAGAAACGAGAGCGTATTCGCCGTCCTCAATTCCTACCGTATAGCTGCTTTCCTTTTCCCACTCGGAAACCGTGGAATTGTTTACGGTGTAAAGAGTGAGCACGGTGCCCTCCGCCCATGTCGAAACGAGATTTTTCGGGGAAGTGGAGCCGTAATAGTTAACGTACTGAGTACCGTTGTGAATGAGCACGCCGTTATTCTGTATGGTAACGGTAAGCTCATACGGTGTTGCGGACAGCGTGAGAGAACCTGCCGATGTGCCCAGCGTCATATACTGTCTCACGCCGTTATCATCGGTAAAACTGACATAATATTTTCCGTTTGAGAGACGCTCGAAATGCCATGCCGCATCGGTTGCGGACGGAGTACCCTGAACACCGGTACACATAACGCCTGAAGCGGAACCGGTGTATACGGTGTGAGTGGCGGCACCCACCGCCGCAACGACATTCGGGTTGTTGCTTAAGCCGTAGATGATATAATCGCCGTCGGGAATTACGGTGTTTTCGTTATTTTCCTGCAGCTGCACCGGATATAACGTGTATTCATTTACACTGCCTGCAGACGAGATCGTCCCGATTTCGGAAACAAGCGTTTCATACCTGTCATATATCGTCGGAACATACGGAGTCGGATTTTGAACAATCGCGTTTTCAAATATCCGCATTTTTTCCGCCTGCGTCGGCTCAACCGACGTAAAGGTAGAGCCTTCAACCGTCAGCCCGTCATTCGTTGTGCCGGTTATCTGAACATTGTTCGGATTCTCGGTTGTTTTGATTATCGCAAGAGCCTTTCCTCCGAAGAAATCAATTGACGCGGAGGTATCGGACAAAAGCGCCGTGCTGTGACGGAATTTCTTGACGGTTCCCTGATTGCCGTTGTCGACACCCGCAATGACGCCGTCGTTATTGACGTTAACGTTAAGTGTCCCGTAGTAATCGTTAACGGGATTGCCGTCCGCATCAACGGCTTCAAACTCAACATAAGCATATGAGTCGGAATCTGCGGTAAAGGTTTTGTTGCCCTCCCATACTTTTGAAACGATTTTGACGGCGGGCTTGCCCGATGAAACGCTTTTTGTGCCGACCGTGTCGGTTATCTCTCTGTTATCGGCGTCATACGCCTTAACGGAAAGCGTTCCTTCTTCATATTTTACAAAGAACTGCGCGTACAAATCATGTCCCGTCCCGCTGTAAATCTCATCAAATTTACATAAAGAATAGTTTTGTATCGCTTCGTCCCATGTTTTGTATGTAAAACCGTTTGCCGTCGTAACGTCGGTCGACTCGGCTGTTCCTATAACATTGCCGTTGAGAAGAAGCTCTATACGACGAGCGTTTGAATACACATTCACATATACAAATCCGTTTTTAACGTAAAGATTATCGCTGTTCCACGTACCGGGAAGAAGATGCAGAGTCGTGTCTTTTTCGTTCCACCAGCTGCGATAGAGATAAAACTGATCTTTCGCAAAGCCTGCGGTATCGACAACGCCGAAATATGCACTGTTGGGGACAAGCGACGTGCCCGCGCCGGCATTGAACCAAGGTGTAGGCTCTCCGATATAGTCAAATCCCGTCCAGACAAATTCGCCGGAATACCAATCGTTCACAGCGGTATAATACCATGCTTCGGCTGCGGTAGATCCCCAGTTTACGCGTGAATTGTCATATGAATAGAGCGAATAGTCGCGATTACCGAGTTTTCCTCCCTGCCGGTCGCCCGCATAAGTGTAAATTCCCCTGCTTGTAATTGCGGATGCCGTTTCCGTTGCGATGAAGGGTTTTGTAAAAGAGCCGTTGTTTTTAAGATTGACCCATGCGGAGGGATGATAGTTGGCGCCGATAACGTCAACGTACGTATCAATATCAAGAATGCGGCTCTGGTCGTTGCCCTCCGTTACGGGGCGCGTGGTGTCGTAGTCTTTCACCCAGACGCTCAGTTTTTGAGCTGTCGCAGAATAGCCGGCGGACGAGCTTGCCTGATAAAGCTCGTTGCCTATTGACCAAATGATTATCGAGGGGGCGTTCCTGTCACGAAGCATTGTGCTTTTAACCACGAACTGCGCCCATGTCATACCCGTCTCGGCGCCCTCAAGTTTGTCGGGAAGAGTAATCGTCTGAGAGAAATACTTGCTGAAGTCGTTCGAGTTGCCGCTTTTCGGAGAAGTCCAGTCGTCAAAGAATTCCTCCATGACAAGCAGACCCATGCGGTCACACAGGTCGATAAGCACCTTTGAAGCGGTGTTATGGCTCGTCCTTACGGCATTGCAGCCCATGTCCTTCATTATGGTAAGCTGACGGTATATCGCGTCGTATTCCTGAATCGCGCCGAGCGCTCCCTGATCGTGATGCAGACACATGCCCTTGATTTTTATGCTCTCGCCGTTGAGATAAAAGCCTGTGTCGGCATTCCATTCGATAGTGCGTATACCGAAATGCGTTTCATATGAATCGGCAATAACACCCTCGGCGGAGTATATCTCCGTGCGCATTGTATAAAGAGAAGGAGTGCCGATGCTCCAAAGCGACGGTGAAGCAACGTTGTAATCAAAAGCAATCTCCGTCGTGTCGCCGGCATTTACGGACGATGAGCTCTGTGCGGTCGCAGCCGTTGTTCCGTCGGGTGCCAAAATATATGTTTTTGCGGTAAAGCTCTTTGCCGAGGACGAGTCATTTGCAACCGTAACGACGGCATGAACCGACGCCGCGTCGGCGGCAACCGCCGGTGTGGTAACATATGCTCCGTTATCGGATACATGAAGTGCGTCGGTTATCGTCATTGTCACATCACGATAAATACCCGCGCCCGAATACCAACGGCTCGATGCCGTTTCCGCATCGGTTTTTACCGCAATAACATTCCATTTGCTGCCGTTACATGTAATATAGTCGTCGATATTCACCGTAAACGAATTGTAACCGTAATGGTTTTCGGCGACAAGGCGGCCGTTAACATAGACATATGCGTTGTTATAGACTCCGTCAAAGGTAAGAGATATTTCCTTTGCGGCGTATTCGGCGGGAACCGTAAACTTCTTACGGTACCAGCCTATGCCGCCCGGCAGATTTCCGGATTCCACTTCGGTATTGCTGTTTGTGAAATCACGCGTTATGCTGTAGTCGTGCGGCAAATCGACAATACCCCAAGAGCTGTCGTCAAACGATCTTGCGCTTGCGCCGATATGATCACCGAGGTTAAAGCTCCAGTTTTTGCCGAAGTCTAACACCGAGCGACCCGTCGCTGCTTTTTGCGGCTCTGCGGAAGCACCGGTGTCATCCGCCGCAGTCGCTACATATGCAGCTTCATTTGAAAAAATACCGAAAATCATCAGCATGCAAATAAACACACCGATTATTTTTCGAACTGCCGATTTTTTCTTATAACTGAACACTGACATATCCGTACACCTCTTTTCAAAAAAATAAACGCTGTTGACCCATCATAGATACAAATAAACCTATATATAGTAAAACTATCATATTTCATAACTTATGTCAATACACAGCGACAAACAAATTTACGGTATCCGAAAAAATTATTTTACAAAAAAAACAAGAACCGGGAGTCTAAAGAAAAAGGAGCCGTTTTACGACTCCTTATGTGCATTTTTTTAAGTGTACTGTTTTAATTGTTGTTTTTGTTAAGATTTGACTGAACCTCGGAAAGAATCTCATCAAGCCATTTTCCGGCATCGTCAACGGCGGTAGCGCCTTCCTGATCGATATTATCCTTGTTGTTTCCGCCGAAAATATTAAGTATAAACTTGAAGATTTTTTCAATAATTTTAAATACGACAGACATTTTAAGCTGTTCAAAATTCAACGGAACTACAAGCCCGTCATCATTCTTAATGTTTCTGGTAGTGCTTTCTTCTTTAACGACCGTGGTAACTTCGTCACCCGCAGGTTCATCTGCAGCAAAAGCAACCGATGCCGTTCCGAATACAGTAAGTATGGCAAGAAAAACCGCAATTATTTTTTTCATAGCGAGTGCCTCCGAAAATTGTTATTTTACGAGTAAATTATAGCGCACCTCCGAAAAAAAATCAACCGAAAAAAATCCATTTCCAGCCCAAAAGCACAAATTTGGCACATTGCACACAGGCGGCTGTCTTCGTTTGGCTATTTTGCCTATAAAAATACAATTATTCGGCTGACGTGCTTGACTTCTCCCGCGTAATATAATAAGATAAACTACAACTATGCCGTATGGGAGAGGACCGCATGAAAAAAGACTTGACCGGCATTTCGGCAACGGCAAAAACGGAAACCGAACTGAAAGCAGCCGAAATTTTTGCAAAAGAAATAAAATTGAGAACGGAAAAATGCTCACGGATATCACAAAACAAAAACGAACCGTGTATTGTTTTTTCGGAAGATAACGGCTTTAGCTGTCCGGACCGTTTTGATATTGATATCGAAAGCAAAACCGTGACCGTCCGTGCAGGCGGAATACGCGGATTTATCTATGGAATAGGCATGTTTCTGCGAAAAACGGAATATGCAGACGGACGGATAACACTTGTTTCGGATATATCGGGCAGCTATACTCCCGACAAAAAGATACGAGGTCATCAGCTCGGCTACCGTCCCCTGTCCAACACCTACGATAAATGGGATTTAAACGACTATCGACGCGCGTATCTCGACATTATGTATTTCGGGGCGAATACGGTCGAGCACATACCCGGAAAAAAAGATGAAAGACACGGAAACAGTCTCATGCGATACGGCGAAAACGAGCTGCTGTTCATGGCAGCGGAAGCCGCCGATGAAATTGACCTCGACGTATCGCTCTGGTATCCGAATTCTGAGGACAGCAGAGCGGATGCGGCTGAAAACCGCAAATATGTGTTTGACGGTGCAAAGAGAATCAATGCCGTTTTTCCTCCCGGAGGCGACCCGGGATCACTGCCCGCCGACGAATTTATCGCACGCTGCCGTATTTTTAAGAGTCTGCTGAACGAAAAACACCCCGACGCGGAAATGTGGCCGTCGGCACAGGCTCCCCACGGCATCGAAAACTGGGGCGAAAGCTTTATAAAAGAAATATCCGACGCGCACGGCGGCATTGACGGCATCATCACGGGACCCAATCATGCTTTTCCTCCGGACGAGCTGCGCCGTCGCGTACCGTCGCATTATCCGATAAGGTTTTATCCCGATATAACGCACAATCTTCGCTGCGAACACCCCGTCCACTTCGACCGAGACGACTGGAATTATGCTCTCGCCGCGGCAAACGGCAGAGAAGCAATAAACCCGCGCCCCGAAGAATACGCTTTTTTGCACAAACTGATTTCACCGTATACCGTCGGTTCCGTGACATATTCGGAGGGCGTTAACGACGACGTAAACAAAGCCGTTTGGTGTGCGCTTGAATTTAACGGAAGCGCCCAAACGCGCGAAATAATCGACGACTACGCCAGACTGTTCTTTTACGGCGCGGACACGCAAAGTCTTGCCGACGGTATTTTCGGGCTTGAAAAAAACTGGGAGGGTGCGCCGGAAAACAACCCGCAGATAGAGAATACACTGCGAATATTTTGTGAGGCGGCTGCAAAGAACCCGTCCCTGATGAGCAATTGGAGATTTCTGATGTGTCTTTTCAGAGCCGAAACAGACGCATATGTAAGGCGGCGTGTAATGTTCGACAGAGAACTGACAGCCGACGCCGTTTCGCTTATAAAAAGAGGACGCTCAACGGAAGCCGAAAAGGTTCTTTCGCGGTCTTACCCGTCCGAAATA
>OMRJ01000025.1 GCA_900313475.1 uncultured Eubacteriales bacterium
AACTATATAATTTTAGCACAAACTTTTCGGTAAATCAATCTCGTTTCTTTTCAATTATCAAATTTTCAAGTTCCGTAAAAGCGTCGGACAGCGTTGCGATTTTATCAAGCAGTCCTTCGTTTACCGCATCCTCCCCGCCGAGCACCGTTCCGATGTCGGTGGCAAGCTCGCACGAATTAAACATCAGTTCACGAAATCGCGCGGGCGAAATGTGCGAGTTTTCACAGACAAAGCCTATAATTCTGTCCTGCATATCGCGCAAAACATCAAATGACTGCGGAACTGCAAGAACCAAACCGTTTATCCTCACGGGATGCACCGTAAGCGTCGCTGTCTTTGCTACAAGCGAAACATCCGCAGCGACGGCAAGCGGAATGCCTATTGAGTGTGCTCCGCCGAGCACAAGCGATACGACAGGCTTTTTCATCCCCGCAATCAGCTCCGCAAGCGCAAGTCCCGCTTCGACATCTCCGCCTACCGTATTCAGAATTACAAGCACACCGTCTGTTTCGTCACTGCATTCAGCCGACAGCAACAGCGGTATAAGATGCTCGTAGCATGTAGTTTTGCTGTCGGGCGGAAGCTTTGAATGTCCTTCTATCTGTCCGATAACGGTTAAGCAGGCAATACGGAATGCGCCGTGCTTCACAACGGAAAAACCTCCGCGTGACGCATCATCGGAGCAGCTGCACCCGTTCTCGCCGTCCGATGTTTCGCCTGAAACGGACATCTGCGATATATACGTGTTATTCATTCTTTAGGCACTCCTTTTTTCTGTTTTTTTATCGGATCCGTCCGAATAAGGTTACCCAAAAAAATTTTTTTAATACACGCAGACGATTTTTTCCTTATTTCATTGACAGTTTGTAATAAAAATATTAAAATATAATGCTGAAAAATGTTTTATTTTCGGAGGGCAATATGGGATATACACTTTCGCAAAAAATTATAAAAGCTCACCTCGTATCGGGCGACATGACGCCCGGCAGCGAAATAGGTCTGCGCATCGACCAGACTTTGACGCAGGATGCAACGGGAACAATGGCTTACCTTCAGCTTGAAGCAATGAACATCCCGAGAGTCCAAACGGAGCTGTCGGTGGCATATATCGACCACAACACGCTGCAAAACGGATTTGAAAATGCCGACGATCACCGCTTTATTCAGTCCGTAGCGGTAAAACGCGGCATAAGATTTTCGCGTCCCGGCAACGGCATATGCCATCAGGTTCATCTGGAACGCTTCGGCATTCCGGGAAAAACTCTGCTCGGTTCCGACAGTCACACCCCGACCGGCGGCGGAATCGGCATGCTCGCAATGGGTGCCGGCGGACTTGACGTTGCGGTGGCAATGGGCGGCGGCACATATTACATTCCGATGCCCGAAACCGTAAAAATAAACCTTACAGGCAAGCTCCCACCGTGGGTAGCGGCAAAGGATATAATCCTTGAAGTGCTTCGCAGAATGTCAGTAAAAGGCGGACTCGGAAAAATAATCGAATACGCGGGTGAAGGCATTAAAACGCTGTCGGTTCCCGAAAGAGCCACAATTACAAACATGGGTGCGGAGCTGGGCGCAACAACATCGATATTTCCCTCCGATGAAATAACGCGCGCATTTCTTAAGGCACAGGACAGAGAAAAGGACTTCGTTCAGCTTGAAGCCGACCCCGATGCCGTCTATAATGAAGAACTTACGATCGATCTCTCCGCCCTCACTCCCCTTGCGGCAATGCCCCACATGCCGGACAATGTTAAAACCGTCGAAGAAATCGGCAATATAAATATTGATCAGGTTTGCATTGGCTCCTGCACAAACTCATCCCTTTTTGATATGCTTAAGGTTGCGGCAATACTAAAGGGAAAGACCGTTGCTCCCAACGTAAGCCTTTCGATTGCCCCCGGTTCAAAGCAGGTGCTTGCCATGCTTGCCGAAAACGGCGCGCTTGCCGATATGATAAACGCGGGCGCGAGAATACTCGAAAGCGCATGCGGTCCGTGCATCGGCATGGGACAGTCTCCCAATTCCAAAGGCATTTCACTTCGCACATTTAACAGAAATTTTGAGGGACGCTCCGGCACAGCCGATGCGGGAATTTACCTTGTAAGTCCCGAAACGGCTGCCGCGTCGGCGATTTCGGGCGTGCTCACCGATCCGAGAACACTCGGCGAAATGCCCGAAATCAAAATGCCGCTTCACTTTGAAATCAATGACAATATGGTGGAAATGCCCCTCGGCGAAAAGGAAGCCGAAAACGCAAAGGTCATATACGGTCCGAATATTAAAGCCGTCCCGCTCGGTCACAAGCTTGAAGCCACAATAAAAACCGACGTTCTTCTGAAGGTCGGCGACAACATCACGACCGACCACATAATGCCGGCGGGTTCAAAGATACTTCCGTTCCGTTCAAACGTCCCCTATCTCTCGCAGTTTTGCTTCGGTGTATGCGATAAGTCGTTCCCCGAAAGATGCAAAAAAGCGGGTTCGGGTATAATCGTCGGCGGCTCCAACTACGGACAGGGATCGTCGCGCGAGCATGCCGCGCTCGTCCCTCTCTACCTCGGAATCAGAGCGGTTATAGCCGTATCATTTGCGAGAATGCACAAGGCAAACCTTATAAACTCGGGAATTATTCCACTCGTTTTTGCGAATCCCGACGATTATAACGGAATAGACGAGGGTGACACGCTTGAGCTTTCAGGCATCGACGATGCGATAGCCGGCGCCGATAAGGTGACGGTAAATAACATTACAAAAAACACAAAAATCACTCTTAATGCGGAATTTTCGGAGCGCGCAAGAAAAATTCTTCTCGCGGGCGGACTCCTCAACTACACGGCAAACCGTGAATGAAAGGACTGACAGATATGTACGAGAAACAGATTGCAAAAGCGGTTGAATCATATGAATCTCTCTTAAGGGCACAGCTTGAGAGAAATGACAGAATAAAGGAAGCAAAGGAATTTACGGATTATAACAAGCTCGACAAAATCGTCATAGGTGTTTGCGGCGGCGACGGCATAGGTCCCGTAATCACGGCGGAATCGGCACGCGTGCTGAAATTCATGCTTAAAGACGAGGTTAAAAACGGAAGGATCGAATTTCGCAATATAGACGGACTTACTATAGAAAACAGAACAGCGCACATGCAGGCGATCCCCGATGACGTGCTCTCGGAATTAAAGCAGTGCGACGTCATCCTCAAGGGACCCACAACGACCCCGCAGGCAGGCGACGGACTCCCGAACATCGAAAGCGCAAACGTTGCGATGAGAAAAGCACTTGATCTCTTTGCAAATGTCCGTCCCGTCAGAATACCCGACGAGGGCATAGACTGGACATTCTTCCGCGAGAACACCGAGGGCGCCTATGCGGTCGGTTCGTGCGGCGTAAACGTCACCGATGAACTGGCGCTTGATTTCGTCGTTACCACCACGGAGGGTACGGAAAGAATTGCCCGCCTTGCGTATAACTATGCGCGAGCCAATAAAAAAGACAGGGTTTCGATTATTCAGAAAGCGAATGTCATCAAAACCACAGACGGCAAATTTCTCAGTATTTGTCGCAAAATAGGCGAAGAATATCCGGAAATTACAACCGACGAATGGTATATCGACATCACTACGGCAAAACTCATCGACCCAAAACGCAGAAAAGATTTTAAGGTGTTCGTACTGCCTAATCTCTACGGCGACATAATAACGGACGAAGCAGCCGAATTTCAGGGCGGCGTAGGCACGGCGGGAAGTGCCAATATCGGCAAAAAATATGCGATGTTCGAGGCTATTCACGGCTCCGCCCCCCGAATGGTTAAAGAGGGCAGAGCAAAATATGCCGACCCGTGCAGCATGCTCCGCGCCTCCGCAATGCTTTTGTCGCACATCGGCTTCACCGAAAAGAGCGAGCTTCTCGACAAGGCGCTTGATATTTGCATGCAGAATCAAAAAAAATATGTCATAACAGGCAGAGACGACGGCTGCACATGCGAGCAATTCGGCAATTATGTCATGGAAACGCTCTCTGCCCTCACCGAATCGGAGACGCAAATATGAAAGACATAAATGAAATTTCATCGTCCGTCATTGCCAGGCTGCCGAGA
>OMRJ01000291.1 GCA_900313475.1 uncultured Eubacteriales bacterium
CGGCAAATCTTGCGTCAACTGCGCCGAGCTTTATCTTATTCATGTGAACACCTCCATTTTAAAACAATGTGTCTATAGGCTATCGACACTTATAGTCTATAGCCTATAGACACATTTGTCAAGTCTTTTTATTAAAAAAACTTTTATTCGCAGATATAAATTTCCGTTACACTGCCCGAACCGTCGTTTTTGATACGGAATGTTTGAATTTCATACGGCATTATTTCAAAACGAAAGCCTGCGTTGAGTCTGCCGCATATGATATATGCACCTTTTTCCTTGCCTGCGGTTTCGCGAACTCTTAACAGAACATCTTCGGTGCCGTCTTCGGTGTTTTTTAATTCTGAAATAACAATTCCGTCGCCGGAAAGCCTGAATACGGACATAATATCGGCTGTGTTTCCGTTTGTAATTCGCTCCGATATTTCGGCTGCACATTTTTTGTCGCCGGATAAATACTTGAGCCATGCTGTTTTGATGTCGGCTGTGTGATCCTGTCCCGTAAGGACCGAATAAGCCTCTGCATTGATAAGCTCTTTTTCGATATTATTCGTCTCATCATAATGAGCGGTCAGCATGAGAGAATTGAGATTCAGCTCCGACGCAAAAAGAGACTGAGCATATTCTTCGTATGTTATATACTCATCATCTGCGCAGCAATCGTCAACCGACACGGTCGGTGCGTATAAAGAAAGTGTTCTGTGACCGTCATCGCTGCAAATCCAACGGGTTTGCGTTTCACTGTCGATAACCGATGCGTCAAAAAGTGACGAATAAACAATCTGCGGGAGACTGTTGTTATAAATTTCAGCGCCGTGAAAAACTCTGTATTCTTTACCGAAATTTGTCCTGAAATACTGCGTCGAATACAGGCAGCTTTTTATAAGCGCCGCAGAGGACATCTCCATGGTGTGAGAATAAGAACCGACGAACGGACACCATCTGTCGTTTTTGATAAAATCCGCTACACGATAATAAAGCTCCGGCGCATCGGTTTTTAAGGCTTCAAGATCGGATGCATATAAACCGTTAACTTTAAGACTTTTGTTTTTGTCCAACGCATTGATTGTCGCTTTTATATCATTCGGCGATGCACTTCGTACTGCAGCAATTTTCATTACAGCTTTTCCTCCTCTGCGATAATGCCGTAATATCTTCCTATCCAATAGGCATAGGTGTAGATATAGCAGCTTTCGATTGTCCTGCCTTTATCATAATTCCCGATAAGATAATAAGGATTGCGGTCGAATTTTGAAATTGACCGTTCGTTCGGCGGCAGAAGCGCCGATATCTCACAGAAATTCTTTTTTTCCCGGCTGCGTCCGAGTTTAAGAGCAACATCGTGTCTGTCGGTAGTTACGGATGCGGTAAGGCGGTTGCATTCAAAGTGGGTGAACCATTTCGCATCTTTTTCAAGGTCAATCTCAATATCGGGAACGCCGAGCTTAAACATGAAATCGTATCCGGGAGTGTGCTCACGGAGAATCATTCCACCCCATGTCTTAAACGCGTCACGGTAGATTTTAAGGAGTGTTTCGTCTTTTTCAAGGGTACAGAGCATCCAGTAAGTCATTAAGGCAAGCATATTGTCGCCGTACATAAGATCCTCCTCGGGCGAAACTCCTTCGCGCATTGCACCCTGAAAGAATCGGTCATAGTGCTTTAATCCAAGCTCCGCATAACCCTCGGCTATAAGCCTGTTGTATGTTTCCTGCCAAAGTCCCTTTTCTCCGGTGATGTGCATTGTAACCTTAAGGTAAGCGAGAAGCTCTGCCGAGTTGAGAGGTGCGTCAACATAGCCTATCGGATCGTTTTTGAAATAGTTCATGCTCCATCTTGCCCATGTCGTAGGCTTTCCGGAGGCTTCACAGAATTCAAAGCCGTGTTCTATTATATGCTTCATAGTACGTTTGCAGGCGTCTTTGATAAGTTCGTCAAGTTCGGGATCTTCGGGCGCTAAAATATCGTGCGCCGTTTTCATTTGCAAAAAATGCCCCGTGACTTCATCGCTGCTTGTGTCGGCTTTATATGTAATATCGTCATCCGTGTAGCCGAGGTCGCGGTAAAGAGCGGCGAGACGGTCGGGAATCGGGTAGTCGCAAGGGACTTCCTCTCCGACTCTGCCGTTTTCTTTTGCAAAATCGGTGTATACGCAGTGTGCCGTTTTACCGTCTCTTTTATAGAAAATTCCGTCATTCGGTATCGGTTCACCTTTTACATGGTAAGAACGTGCTATAAAACCCTCCGGTCTGCCGTGGATATACATCAGCAGCAGGCATGCTTCGCATGCTTTTGTTGCGTTTTTGCGTGCGTCCTGTGTTCTCTGCGCGCTTTCGCCGAGTTCTCTTTTGAGAGTCGCATAGTGATACATTTCGGCAACGGCATAACCCGACGTGAACAGTCCGTCGTTATCGCAAGCGGCGTAATTCTCGCGTGAATCGTAATTCCGATCCTCTCTAAGGTGACGCTGGCTGACCATCCCGCGGCGCATAACATAATTATTTGTTTCTTTAAGAAGTATTTCCGCCTTTTCTTCTGAGGTCAACTCAAAAAACTCAATATGAGAAACACCGTCGCCGCATTTTGCCCATACACCTGTTCCGTCGGGGAGAATGGCATCTACCGCATGATGCGGCAGATAGCGGTGTGCGCTGAAATACATTATTTTATCTTCGATGCAATTCCCGTCGGGATCAAAACGCGTCAGTCCCGTTTTTCCCGCATACCACATGACCGAACCGTTTCCTTTTGCCTGTACCGTGTAGTCCGATTTCGCGGACGGTAAAGGATACGGAAAATCGTCAAGCTGCGGTGCGTCGTTCTTAACGGTAAACAGCTCTGCGGGAATGCACGGGTCGTTTATGTTATAAAATGTTGCTTTGCGCGTTAAATGCTTTTTCAGTTTGTACGGCATCATATGTTCCTCCTGTATTTTGATTGAAATTTCGGTTTTTTCGGCGAAATACCGAAAATCGGTTTTGATTTACATAAATAAGCCCCGCGAAGGGCACAGCCGAGCAGGACTTATTGTAACCGTATTCTTTTGTCGGGTCGGCGAAATTCGACCTAAGCCCCGCTTTGCCGCTGCCCGGCGATAATAACCTGCGTTTAAAGCAGGTGGGTATCCTCCTTTGCGTCTCACGCTCCCTTCGTCCGATATGAAATCGGGAGGTCTGCAATCTTCACAAAGAGAAATCAGGATTCCCTAATAAAAGTGTGTTGGGTTAATACAGCCGCAGCCGGCGTACAAAGCAGGGTAAAAAACGTAAGTTAAGGCTTGTTAAAAATCGCCGTAAAGTTTTTTTTCGATTCTTTTCTCAAGATTCTTATAAAGTGAGTCAAATTCATCGGGGGCATCGACTGCCGTCAGAACAAAACCGCCGTCTTCCTCCTTGAGTTTAACAATGTCAAAATCACCGATATCGGAGAGAATGTCCTCTTTATTCTCAAAAATCGGAACAACTGCAAGACAGGATATGCCGTCTTTGCCTTCGACACGATCGAGAATTTCAAATTGCCGTTCCTGCCCGCTGCCGTCGGTGACGGTGAGCACATCCGGAGCGAAGCTGTCCATACGGGATGCCTCCATAATTAACTTACACTTATATTATATGTTTTTATGCCCGATTTGTCAATATAAAATCAAACAGGAAGGGGAGTAAAAATTAAAGTGTTAATTCCGCTTCCCATGCGAAGTTAAAAACATCCTCCGGCGCAAGTGCGTTAATACCTGTCTTTTCGGAAAAATCCTTTTTCCTGTCGAAAGAATCGTTTACGCCGAACCAAGGCTCGATGCATACATACGGGGCAGCAGGCTTTGCCCAGATTCCGAGATAGGGCGAGCCTCCCATGTCGAATTTCACGGAATGACTGTCGTTCTGTTTTATAAGAGAAATGTATTTTGACTTTATTCCGTGAAGAATGAGTGCGTCCTCATCAAAAATGTGCTCGGTTATCGTAATATCGGCAGCATTGTCGAGAACGGGGTATGTTTCGGGCAGACGCAGAGAGTGCACAAGATCGATTTTTTCGGTCGAAAGCGTTTCTTTTTCACTGAAACGGAGTGTATCTCCTACTTTACAGTTGAATCCCGGATGTGCGCCGAGCGAAAAATACATTGTGTCATCATTTTTGTTTACGACAGCGTGGTTCACGCGAAGTTTGTTTCCGTCAAGAGTAAAAGTGACTATAAGGTCGAATTTGTAAGGATATTTTGAGAGTGTTTCGGGACTTTCGGAAAGAATAAAAGACATTGAGTCTTCATCTTTTTCGAGAAGATTCCAGCTCGTTTTTCGTGCAAACCCGTGCTTCGGCATTTCATATTCTTTGCCGTTAAGCACATATTTATCCTCAATAAGTCTGCCGACTATCGGAAATAAAACGGGTGACTGACCGTACCATATGTTTTCGTCGCCCTGCCAGAGAAATTCATATCCGTCTTTTTTAGATTTCACGGAGGTAAGCTCACAGCCGTATTCTTTTACACCGACGGTGAGAAACTCGTTTTCTATATAATGTGTCATAATTTCAGCCTTTCTTTTTTTGTATTCCTATTTTATCACATTTCTTTTTGCTCGGCAACCGTAAAAATTAAAAAAGAACCGCAGTCTCCGATTTGTGCTTCGGAAACTGCGGTTTTTTTGAGAGCTTTATTTTTTATTTCTCGGCTTTAGCTTTCGCGTCCTTATGAGGTACTATAAGGTTTGTCACGATGCCGAGAATGAGTGCGCATGCAACGGAGGTGAGAGTAACCTTGCCGAAGTTAACGGTGAGTCCGCCGATACCGCAGATAAGAATGACTGCCACTACAAAGAGATTTCTGTTTTCGCCGAGGTCTACTTCCTGAATCATTTTAAGACCGCTTACCGCGATAAAGCCGTAGAGTGTGATGCACACGCCGCCCATTACGCAGTTGGGAATGCTTGCGAGGAATGTTACGAACGGACCGAAGAAAGAAATTGCTATGCACATGACGGCAGTTGCGAGTATTGTTACTACGGAAGCGTTGCCCGTGATAGCCACACATCCGACCGATTCACCGTAGGTGGTGTTGGGGCAGCCGCCGAAGAACGCGCCTGCCATTGAGCCTATGCCGTCTCCGAGGAGTGTTCTGTGAAGGCCGGGGTCTTCAAGGAGGTCTTTTTCAATGATAGAGGAGAGGTTTTTGTGGTCTGCTATGTGTTCTGCGAACACAACAAATGCTACGGGGATATATGCGACTGCAACAGTGGCAATGTAATGTCCGTTAATCTCCTTGAGTCCCTTTGCGGCCTTAAGGAACGTGAAGTCGGGGACTGAGAAGAATTTCATGTCATGGAAAACGGAGAAGTCGATTATCTGAAGCGCGGTGTTGTCGGTTGCTATGCCGATGCCGGTGAATATCGCGGCTGCAACATAACCTGCGAGGATACCGATTATGAACGGAATAAGCTTTGTCATTTTTTTGCCGTATACGGAGCAGATAACAACCGTGAACAGTGTTACAAGTCCGCAAATGAGAGCAGCAAAGGGGTTTGCGGAGGAAACATAGGAGACTTTGTCGACGATAGCGCCGTCTTCAATTACCTGCGAGGTGACCTCTGTCATCACTTTACCGAGAGTGAGGTCGCCTACAGCGTTTCCTGCGAGTGAAAGACCGATTATTGAAACCGTGGGTCCTATAACAACGGCAGGCATAAGCCTGTTTATCCATTTAACGCCCGCAATTTTGACTGCGATTGCAATCACCACATAGACAAGTCCCGCAAAGGCTGCGCCTATGATAAGACCGAAATGACCGGCGGCTTCCGATATCGCGCCTGCGAATGCCGCAAACATTGAACCGATAAATGCGAAGGATGAACCGAGGAAAACAGGGCTTCTGAATTTTGTAAACAGAAGATAGACTATTGTGCCGACGCCTGCGCCGAACAGC
>OMRJ01000067.1 GCA_900313475.1 uncultured Eubacteriales bacterium
TGGGATACGCGCGCGGTGTTTTAAATCAGGTAGGTAATATCGAGAATATCTTCAGAAAAAAGGCAAATGTCAAACGGCGTTTTTCCCTTTCAGCCCCGCGTTCAAGCTATATCTGCGACGCTTTTTCTTCGTTTTCAAAGGTTATTTCCGATTACGGAGACATTGAGGTATTTTACCGCGAAACAAATTCAATGAATACGGTGAAAGATGTTGTTCAGGATGATTTCCGTCTCGGAATAGTCCGATATGCGAGTGAATTTGACAGATATTATAAGTCAATGCTTGAAGAAAAAGGACTTGCATATGAATTTGTGAGTGAGTTCGGTTATGTGCTTCTGGTGGGAGTTAAAAGTCCGCTTGCACAGAAAAGCAATATTTCATTTGACGATCTTAAGGATTATATTGAGCTTTTACACGGTGACCCGTTTGTGCCGTTGCTGCCTTTTGCCGACTCAAAGAAAGCAGTGAAAAGCGATGACGGCAGCCGCCGCATTTATGTATTTGAAAGAGCGAGCCAATTTGAACTTCTGGCATCAAATACCGATACTTTCATGTGGGTTTCGCCGGTTCCGGAAAAAGTGCTGTCACGGTACGGTTTATGCCAGCTTATGTGTGATGCGAACGACAGATTGTATAAGGATGTACTCATCAGGAGGAAAGAATACACACTATCCGACCTTGACAAAAAATTTATAGAAATGCTTGTTGCAGCTGAACGTGATATGTTTAATCGATAAAAATATGCAGTTGCTCTTGAGGAGGTTCAACGAATGAATTTCGACAGGATAATAGCTGTCAGAAACGACAAAACGGTATTCCGCGATTCCGATCGCTGCCTTAAGGTCTTTAACGACGGTTATTCCAAAGCGGATGTTTTAAACGAGGCTTTGAATCAGGCGAGGCTCGAAGAAACGCCGCTTAATGTTCCCAAGGTGCTTGAGGTTACTGTTACCGACGGCAAGTGGACGCTTGTTTCCGAGTATATTAAAGGAAAAACGCTTGCGCAAATGATTAAGGACGAACCCGACCGGAAAGACGAATTTATTACGATGCTTGTCGGTTTGCAGATTGAAACGCAGCATACGGTTTGCCCCGGTTTGGTTTCTCTCAAAGAAAAAATAAGCAGAAATATATGTAAAACAGACCTCATTGCCACAATGCGATATGATCTTCACATGCGCCTTGAAGCGATGCACCGCGACAATAAAGTGTGCCACTGTGATTTTGAACCTTCGAATATAATAATACGCGATGACGGTACGCCTTACATAATTGACTGGTCGCATGCCGCACAGGGTGATCCGCCGGCGGACGCCGCAAGGACATATCTTCGTCTTTTTCTGGACGGCGATACAGACGGCGCGGAACGCTATCTGGAGGTTTACTGTGAAAAAAGCGGTGTTAAAAAAGAGCAGATTGAAAAATGGATTCCGCTCGTTGCCGCAGCGCAGAGCATAAGAGGGAATACCGCAGAGCGCGATACGCTTCATAAATGGATTGACTGTTAAGGAGGAAAACAGAAATGAAAATAACGGTATGCATCGGTTCATCTTGTCATATAAAAGGCTCAAGACAGGTGGTTGAACAGCTCCAAACACTTATTCGCGAATACGGACTCGGCGATAAGGTAGAGCTTGCGGGCACGTTTTGCATGGGCAAATGCGATCAAGGTGTGTGTGTGACGATAGACGATACTTTTTTCTCTGTTGCGCCTGACGACGCAAAGGAGTTTTTTGTCGAAAATGTGCTTTCGAAGGTGGCAAGATGATTGTTCGGATATGCGTCGGTTCATCATGTCATCTTAAAGGCTCGGAGACTCTTGTGAACCTTTTTCAGAATGCCATCGAAACGAACGGACTTGAAAATGAAATTACTCTGGCAGGAAGCTTCTGTACGGGCAGATGCAACCGCGAGGGGGTTACCGTAATGGTGGACGACGATGTTTTTACGGGTGTGACACCTGAAAAGTTTGAGGGTTTCTTTGCAGAGAATATACTTAAAAAGTTCAGATAAAGTCGGGAGTTGATTTTGATGGAATGTCTGACGCTTAAAAAATCAAATTGCAAAAACTGTTATAAGTGCATACGGCACTGTCCCGTTAAATCAATACGTTTTTCGGGAAATCAGGCGTATATAATCGGTAACGAATGCATCATGTGCGGTCACTGTTTTGTCGTTTGTCCCCAGGATGCGAAACAGATAGTGGATGAAACGGAAAAAGTTAAGGTTCTTTTGCAGTCGGGTGACCCCGTTATAGTGAGCATGGCACCATCATTTATCGCAAACTATGAGGGCATCGGAATCGAAGCAATGCGCGACGCCGTAAAAAAACTCGGATTTTTTGATGTCGAGGAAACGGCGATCGGCGCAACAATAGTGAAAAAAGAATATGAAAAACTGCTTTCCGACGGCACACACGATATTCTTATTTCCTCCTGCTGTCATTCGGTCAATCTGCTTATTCAAAAATACTTTCCCGATGTGATTCCTTATCTTGCGGACGTAATGTCACCGATGCAGGCTCACTGTAAAGACATAAAAAGAAGATACCCCAATGCAAAGACCGTGTTTGTGGGTCCGTGCGTAGCAAAAAAAGACGAGGCGCAATATTATGAGGGCATTGTCGATGCGGTGCTGACATTTGATGAGCTTACGGCGTGGTTTAAATCCGAAGGAATTGAGCTTGAAAAGAAAAATGACTGCGGCGACGAAGGGCTTGCAAGATTTTTCCCGACAACGGGCGGAATACTTAAAACCTTTACAGAGGCACCCGCCGATTACACATATATGGCGATTGACGGCACTGAAAACTGTATTGCGGCGCTTAAAGATATTGAAGAAGGCAGAATTCACAAGTGCTTTATTGAGATGTCGGCTTGTGCCGGCAGCTGTGTGGGCGGTCCCGTTATGGAAAAATTCCACCGCTCACCGATACGTGACTTCCTTTCCGTTTCGCATTTCGCAAAGAATAAAGATTTTAACGTTCGGCAGCCTGAGCCTGTTGAATTGCAAAAAAACTTCGCAGTCATACAAAAGAAGCTGCAGCCGCCGACGGAGACAGAAATCCGTGAGATTCTCCGTCAAATGGGGAAAATTAAACCATCCGACGAACTTAACTGCGGCTCGTGCGGCTATGATACCTGCCGTGAAAAAGCTATTGCCATTTATCAGGGCAAGGCAGAGATTTCAATGTGTCTGCCATATCTTAAGGATAAAGCCGAGAGCTTTTCCGACACAATAGTCAGAAACACACCTAACGGACTTATTGTTCTCAACGAAAAGCTTGAAGTTCAACAGATAAACAAAGCCGCGCTTAAAATAATGAACCTTCGTTTTGCCACCGATGTGCTCGGTGACGGTGTTGTTCGAATTATGGACACAACCGACTTCCTGACGGTACTCAATACGGGTTCACGTATTGAGGGGAAGCGTGTTTACTTTGCCGAATATGAAAAATATGTTGAGGAAACTATAGTATACGACAAGGAGTTTCGCCTTCTTATATGCATTCTTCGCGATGTTACGGAGGAGGAAATGCAGAGAGAAAAGAAAGAGAGCATCAGCCGCCAAACAGTTGAAATAGCGGACAAGGTCGTTGATAAGCAGATGCGTATAGTTCAGGAGATTGCATCGCTTTTGGGTGAAACGGCAGCCGAAACAAAGGTGGCGCTTTCAAAGCTTAAGGAGTCGATAAACAATGAATAATCTTTGCGCAGACATCGGCTGGAAAAGTATAAACCATGAGGGCGAACAGCTTTGCGGCGACCATGTCGATATCGTTGAGCAAGGTGAAGATTCAACAGTTATCGTCCTTGCCGACGGGCTCGGCAGCGGAGTTAAGGCGAGTATTCTTTCAACACTTACTTCAAAAATTATTTCAACACTTATGTCGGAGGGCATTTCGCTTGAAGAATGCGTTTCTGCGATCGCCGCCACACTCCCGATATGCTCGGTTCGGGGAGTGGCTTATTCCACGTTTACCATAATTCATCTTATCAATAATATATCCGCCGAAATTATTCAGTATGATAATCCGCCGGTTATTATGTTGCGTGATTTTACGCGGTACGATTATCCTAAACAGGAACTGAATATTGACGGCAAAAAGATTTATAAGTCCGTAATACAGCTCCGTGAAAACGATATCTTTATCGCTATGAGCGACGGCTGTCCTCATGCAGGGATCGGAACCGCGTTTAACTTCGGTTGGAAGGTCGACGAAATTGCCGATTTTATGCAGTCCGTTGCGCCGGTGGGATACACGGCGAAAACACTGTCGACAATGCTTGTGGATGAGTGCAACAAGCTCTACGGGGCGCATCCCGGAGATGACGCCACAGCTTGTGTGGTTCGGGTAAGAAAGCGCTGCCCCGTGAACATCCTTTTCGGTCCCCCGCGGAACCGTGACGACTGCAACAGGATGATGTCGCTGTTTTTCTCAAAAGAGGGCAAGCACATCGTATGCGGCGGCACAACCTCGTCTATTGTTTCAAAATATCTCGGTAAGCCCGTCAGGGCAAGTCTCAAATATGAGCGCAGCGACGTTCCGCCGATTGCGGAGATTGAAGGAGTGGATCTTGTCACAGAGGGCGTTATAACAATTAACAAAGTGATTGAATATGCAAAAGACGCGCTCGGCTCCAATGAACTGTACGAAATATGGGGATATAAGCGCGACGGTGCTTCGCTTATTTGCAGAATGCTCTTTGAAGAAGCTACGGACATTAATTTTTATGTAGGCAGAGCGGTTAATCCGGCTCATCAGAACCCTGATCTGCCGATAAACTTCAATATAAAAATGAATCTCGTTGAGGAGCTTTCCGCCTGTTTGAAAAAAATGGGCAAGCGCATTAAGGTCAGCTATTTTTAAGGAGGTCTACAATGAGAAAATTCGATACAAAGGTTCAGTATTTAAAATACAAGGTTCTGCGCGAGGTTGCAAGGCATGCGTGGGATGATACGCTGCTTGACAGTATTTTTGAGATTCCCAAGACAATTGTCCCCGGAAACACGCCGACAATGCGCTGCTGCGTTTATAAAGAGCGTGCCATTCTCGGTGACAGAGTCAAACTCGCAATGGGCGGCGATAAGTCAAATCCCAATGTAATTGAGGTAATCGAAACGGCTTGTGACGAATGTCCGATGGGCGGATATGAAGTCACGAATGCATGCCGAGGCTGTCTTGCTCACCGCTGTGAGGATGTGTGTCGCTTCGGAGCGCTTACTTTTGATGAAAACCATGTTGCGCATATTGATAAAACAAAATGCAAAGAGTGCGGTGCGTGCTCGCGAGTGTGCCCGTATACCGCTATTATCAGCAGAAAACGTCCGTGCGAAAACGCCTGCAAGGTCAAGGCAATTACCATGAACGAAGATCTGTCTGCACGTATCGACAACAGTAAATGTATTGAATGCGGTGCGTGCGTTTATCAGTGTCCGTTCGGCGCGATAACCGATAAATCGTATATTCTTGATGTTATCGACATAATTAAAAAGAGTAAAACGGAAAACTTCAAGGTCTTTGCGGTTGTAGCGCCGTCAATTTCAAGTCAGTTTACGTATGCAAGACTCGGTCAGGTTGTTAAAGGACTTAAAGAATTGGGCTTTCACACGGTAGTTGAGGCGGCACTCGGCGCGGATATGGTCGCTTTTGCAGAATCAAAGGAGCTTGCGGAAAAAGGTTTTCTTACAAGCTCATGCTGTCCGGCGTTTGTAAGCTATATCGAAAAAACTTTTCCCGATATGAAGCAGTTTGTTTCGCACAATCTTTCTCCTATGGCGGCAATTGCGAAGTATATCAAGGAGCATGAGGCTCCGTGCAGAGTTGTTTTTATAGGTCCGTGCACCGCAAAAAAGGCAGAGGTACAAAAAAAAGAAGTCAGCCGTTATGTTGACGCGGCGATGACCTTTGAAGAACTTCAGGCGCTGTTTGACAGCAAGGATATTGACATAATGACGCTCGGAGAGGATGTTCTTGATAACGCTTCGTATTTCGGACGGATTTTCGCGAGAAGCGGCGGACTTTCCGATGCCGTTTGTCAGGGACTGAAAGAGCACGGCATTACCGATTTTGAATACAAGCCCTTTGCATGCGACGGTATCGAAGCCTGTCGAACCGCGCTTTTTAAAAAAAGCAAAAACATGCTTGACGCCAATTTTATCGAGGGCATGGCTTGCGTCGGCGGCTGTATCGGCGGCGCGGGATGTCTCACTCACGGCGAAAAGAATAAAGCAGAGGTCGACAAATACGGTAAAGAGGCATACGAAAAAACAATTTCGGATGCTATTGCACTTCTCAAATAATCTTTCGATCGGATAATAAAAAACGCACCGCAGCCGTTCCGTAAACGGTTTTTGCGGTGTTTTTTTATATCGGAATACGAATGTAAGACTACACGCAACGGAAAATGTTTTCATTTCGAAGCCGCGCGTCGGAAATCAAATTGTTAATTGCAAAAGCGGCGCGTTCAAGGTCGCTCTCTTTTGCGTCGGGAAAGACAACGGCGGTCTTTCTGCATAAGATATCGGTGATGCTCTCAATGCATTCAAGTTTGTTGTCGATATATTCATAACCGTTCGGGTGTGTTATCAGGTATGTAAGCTTTTCGCAAGTATTCTCCCCGTCGGGCAGGTCGCGCATCGCGCGGTATTTCCACTTGAAATACGGTTGATATTTTCCGCTGAGAAGAAAGAAAGCGTTTGTTGCGGCTTTTTCAAATTCAAACAGCGTTAACTGTGCCGCACCGTTTTCTCCGCGAGAAACGGAGCGCAGATAATTATATTTGCCGCTCTGTGCAGCGTAAGCGAGATTGCCGGCAAGCCGTTTCAGTACAGCGTCGCGCGGCATACTTGCGAGGGAAGCGCGTATTTGCGAAAAGGCACCGAAATTGTCAAAAAAAACACGCCCGTTCACAGCCTCCGCAAGATAAAATTCAGGCGTGCGAAGCCATGCTTCAAGCGTGAGTCTGCCGTCGGCAAAGCCTGTTTTTGAGCGATAAAAATCACCGGTCTTAATTACGCCGTGTCTGTTTCCGCCCGCAGGGTTAACCTTCTGACGTTTGAATCCGCAAAACTCATCGGGAAGCTTTGCGTATTCACGTTCAAGCTTAAACAAATCGGCGCGTGAAATCAAATTGTCGTCATCCGGAACAAATATACAGAACCCCGGTTCAAAGTCGTGATCGGTCGATGCTTCGTCGTCGTAGCCGAAGCATTCCGAGCCTGAGCCGACAAGTCCCGCTGCAAGATACGGCATAAGATCACCGAATTTGCTTTTGAGCATCGGCATGCCAAACTCATTAAAATAGCTTTCCGAAAGCTCAAGACCCTTCATATATCCGCTCCGATTCTTTTTTTATTTGCTCCGCAAAATCAAAATATCCGTATCTTTCAAACACTGGAGCGCATTTTTCACATACAAACGCATAGTTCCCGTCGCGGAGGTTTTTGTCCGGGTTAAGAAGCCTCTGCGCCAGCTGCACATATTCATCGGCTTGCAGCGCGCCGCCTTCGCCGCTTTCCGCAACGGTCATATCGGCAAGATTGAGATACGTTATCGCGGCTTCGGGCGCTCCGTTTTCTTTTTTCGTAATAATTTCGAGGGCATTATTAAAGAAGTGTCTTGCCTGTTTAAATCTACCGAGCGATGTCAACGCAAGTGCTTCGTTGTTATAAAGTCCCGCAAGGCGCTCGTCCGTCGGGATGAGCTCACGTTCGTATATTATACGCGCTTGCTCATAAAGCTCAAGAGCCTTTTCGTCTTCGCCGAAGCATTTAAAAACCGTAGCCGCATTGAGCGATACGGTTGCATCCGTTACGGTATCCGAAAGCTTTCCGGCAGCAATTGCGGCGGTCGATTTCTCAACTGCCGAATACGCGTCCTCGCGCCGACCGAGCTTTCGGTACAGCCCCATAAGCTCGTTGAGCACTGCAATGCGCATTTGAAAAGAGCCGTCCGTTTCCGCTTCGGACAGATAATAACGTAAGAGTTTTTCGGCTTCCGCATAATCGTTTCGCGCAAGAAAACCGTCAAGCTTCAAAAACATGCGTTCGATTTCGTTCACGCCGCTTTTTTTTCGGCTTGTCAGACCGTTTTCTTCCTGTAATTCCTTGAAGAAATCATCCATATACGTCTGTATTAAATATCGAAAAGGGGAGTGGACATATATCTTTCTCCGCCGTCGGGGAGCAGGACAACAATTCGCGCATGTTTGTCTTGTATGCGCTTTGCAAGCTCTTTTGCGGCGTGCAGTGCGGCTCCCGATGAGATTCCGACGAGAAGACCGTCGCTTTTTGCGACCTCGCGCGCGGCGGCGTATGCTTCTTCATCGGTGACGCGAATTATTTCGTCGATAATTTCCGTGTTAAGTATCTCCGGAATAAACCCGGCACCTATCCCCATAAGCCCGTGAGAGCCTTTTTTACCGCCCGAAAGAACGGCGCTGTTGAGCGGTTCAACCGCAACGACCTTTATGTCTTTTCTGTATGCCTTAAGCACCTCGCCGACGCCGGTGAGAGTGCCGCCTGTGCCGACGCCTGCAACAAAATAATTTATTTTACCGTAAGTATCGCGCAGTATTTCCGGCGCCGTTGTCTTTTTGTGAGCGTTTGCATTCGCGGGATTGCGGAACTGATCCGGAATGAATGCTCCCTCCGTTTCTTTCGCAAGCTCCTGCGCCTTGTCAATTGCGCCCTGCATGCCGTCGGCGGCGGGGGTGAGCACAACCTCGGCTCCGAGCATTTTGAGAAGCTTTATGCGCTCGACACTCATGTTGTCGGGCATGGTGAGAATGACCTTATAGCCTTTTATTGCCGCCGCAAATGCAATTCCTACGCCCGTGTTGCCGCTTGTGGGTTCGATAATGCAGCCGTTCGGCGCAAGCACGCCGCGTTTTTCGGCGTCCTCAATAAGCTCTTTTCCCACTCTGTCCTTGGCGCTTCCGAGGGGATTGAAATATTCAAGCTTTGCGACAATCTCGCTCTCGATACCGTGCATTTTGCAGTATCCGCCGAGCGAAAGCATCGGCGTGTTTCCCACAAGCTGCGTAAGCTCCGTTGCTATTCTTCCGTCTTTATCAAGACCTATTCCGAGTTTGAATTCCGCATTCATTTGTTTTCCCCCTTAAAGCCTGAAATCTTCTTCGCTGAAAGAACCGAGCCTCGCGGGCTTTTTCGGTTCACGCTTCAGCGGATCGTATTTAAATTTTTTGCAGCTGTTGTTTTTGTCGGGCACTCCGCAGTAGACGCAGAGAATGTTTTCTCCGTCCGGTGTGGGCTTGCCGTGCGCGCAGTAAATGCATTTAGGTTCAACGCTGCCTATTATTTTTTTGCTCATAAGTCATCCTCGCTCTTTTTATCTGTTTTAATTTTATACTTTTTTCACCGCTAAGTCAATATCAAAGAGAACTATTGCGAGGATGAATGCCGCTGTCAAGGCTTGTTACAATAAGCATCAGAGCCGTGCCGAAAAGAAAAAGGCTGCCTGAAAACGTATTTGAAAAAAGTTGTCCCGTGTATATTCTGGTGACCGGAAAAGAGAGTTTGAATGCCGTTACGGTAACAAATTCAAAAAGAGCGGCAAAAAAACCTGTTGCGGCACGACATAAAAGAAATGAATACGCCCTGATGCCGAGTGCTTTTAAATCGGGCAGAAGCTGCACCGCAACGCTTATTCCGCCGAAGCCGCAGAGAAACGCGGCGATAATAATGTTCCTTTTTTCGGCTGCTAACTGTACTCCCGCCGTGACCTCCGATATGAGTTTAACTGCTTCGTTTACACCCGTCGGTAAAAAAGAGTCCGAAAGAGCGGTGGCGGACGAAAAAACTATAATAAACGAGCAGACGGAAATCACAGCGGCGGTGCTTTTTTCCACAGCGGACAGAAAAGCCTCCGATATCGTCATTGCTTCCGCGGTATCGGCGTTTTTTGCTTTCGGCTTTCCGCATATTATTTTTATTGCCGTCCCTATTGCGACGTTTGCCGCAAGGCACGAAAAAAACAGTGTTAATCCTGCGGCTGCGGAAGAAAAAAACGCGCTGCACACTGTAATTGTGAAAGAAAGCCCCGGACTGACCGCCGTAAGGCATATTCTCTTTGCTTCATCCGCGGAAATAAGCTTTTGCGCGTACATGAGCCTTGCGGTTTTTACGCCGACGGGATATCCGCCCGTCAGTCCGAACAGCATACACACCGCGCTGTTTCCCGACAGCCCGAAAAAAAGCTTTGACGGGACGGATGCGGCACGTACAAGCGGCGCGGGGAAGCCGTGCAGCAGAAGTGTGTTGCTTATTACCATAACGGGAAAAACGGATGGGATTATAACCTTTGCGCATAGTGACAAAGAGTTTATCGCGCCGGTTTTTATCTGTGCCGAAAAAACAAATGCCATAGAGTATACCGCAAGCAAAACGACAGCTTCGGCAAGACTTTTTGCGTTTTGAGCGGTTTTTTTCTTTAATTCGGTCATACTGCATTATATTTTGAATCGGGTGATATTATAACTTTTCGGCACATAGAATATCACGAAGGCTCGGTGATATCGGTGAGAAAAAAAACAGACAACAAAAAGCTGTCCGAAAAGCTGCGTGCCGCTGCCGAAAAAATAGGCGGCGCAGCGGAACTGAATGCATTGCGCCCGTTTTTTATGACGGTGAACGGCGGCGACGCAATATCGATCGCCGGGATCGTAAATATAACGGATTATTCTGACTCGGAAATATGTATGGTTTGTGACGGATTCAGACTTGTTTTTCGCGGAAGTCAGCTTAAAATATCCGATTATTCTGCAGAAAATACGGCGTTGTCGGGAGTTATCGGTGAAATTATTTTTGAACGCGGGGGAACGGACTGATGTATATTTTTTTCGACAGGACGGTATCTTTTTTCAAAGGGACGGTTTCTTTCAGCGTCTCAAACGGCTTTTACGGAGTATTCATTTCCGATTGCCGTCGAAAAAAAATTCCTTTGAGAAATGTTAAAACGGAAAACGGTATGCTTACCGGTGAGACGGACATGCGCTTTTTGCAGAAACTTAATGTTGCGGCAGAGGAAGCCGGAGTTGATATTGAAGTGACGAAAAGCAGCGGACTTCCGCTCATTTTTATGCGTTGCCGCCGCCGCTACGGCGTTGCCGCGGGATTGCTTGCGGCGCTAATCATGATGCTTTATTTCTCGTCCGTTCTGTGGAGTGTGGATATAAACGGCACGGACAAGAGCGAGATATATCTTGTTCGTGAGACTCTCGCCGAGTGCGGAGTGTGCCGCGGTACGCCGCTTCGCAAGATCAACAAAGATGAGGCGGAGGATAGGCTTAACACGCTGAGTCCCGATATTCAGCGCTCCTCCGTAAACATAATCGGTAACAGGGCATATGTTGAAATCTTCGAGAGGGAAGTGTTGAGCGAAACCAACGGTGATTTTCTCTATTCGGATATTGTGGCTTCGAAGGACGGCGAGGTGTTGAAGGCCGACGTATTTCAGGGGCAGAGCGCTGTGAAAGACGGACAGACGGTTAAAAAAGGCGATGTGCTTGTAAAAGGCGAGGTTGCAATGAAAGAAGAAAAGGTTCGTTACACCGAGAGCAAGGCGCGAATTATTGCGAGAACACAAAACAGCGTCAGCATAAGCAGTGCAAAAACACTGTATGCCGACGCCGTGAATGAACGGAAAAACTACTATTCGATATGTTTTTTCGGGTTTACCGTGCCTGTGACGCAGGGCGCGAAAGCGGAGTTAACGGACAGCAACGAGTATCTGCTTAATACCGCCGACACCGTTTTCCCGATAGGAATTGCGCGCCGCACCGTGCTTTATACCGAAAAGCGTGACATAATCCTGTCGGACGGTGCAGCGTTTTTAATGTGCGCCGCCGATTTTGCGACGGATGTGCACGACAGGCTGCGTGACAGAAACATAGTGTCGATCGAAGCGAGCGTGAAAAACGGGACTTCGGTCGTGATAGAGGCGAATGTCGTGTGTGAGGAGGATATCTGCGAAACCGTTACGCACGGGGGCGAGGCATAACAAAACGGTTAGGTTGACTTAGGCTGACGGGATTCGAATCCATGCCGCCCGTCAGTACCACTTTTCGGCACTTTTCGCCCTTTTCGTCTTGACTTGCGCCGGCAAGCCTGCATCTCAAAAAACGAA
>OMRJ01000244.1 GCA_900313475.1 uncultured Eubacteriales bacterium
GAAAGCGGCGTTTCATATGTCGTTGCAAATGAAAACGACTTCCCGGTTTGTGTTTTTGCCTTTATTCCGGGCGATGACCCCACATATAAAACAATTTACGACGGAAAATGGCTGAACGATAAAGAGTATTGCACAATTCACCGAATCGCCGTTGCACAGCAAAAGCACGGACTTGCATCTCTTGTTTTCGATTGGGCATCTGACCGCGCCGAAAATGTCAGGGTCGACACTCATCGCGACAATATACCGATGCAAAATGCGCTTCTCAAAAACGGATTCGTTTACTGCGGAGTAATACACTTATTAAACGGTGATGAGAGGCTTGCGTATCAAAAAACTGCAATTAAAGGAGAAAAAAAGTGAATATACCTAAGGAACTGCTTGAATACGCCGACAAGCTTGAACAAAAAACACAGAAAACATATCCTGCGCTCGCTCCGCTTGCCAAACGCTGCTATCTGAACACGATTGAAACAACCGTCAAAGAATGTGAAAACGGTGATTATTTTGTTATCACAGGCGATATTCCCGCACTTTGGCTCCGCGACAGCGCCGCACAGCTGCGACCTTACATCCCGCAGTGCACAGAGAGCAGCGAAATGTGTGAAATCATCAAAGGTGTTATTCGCCGACATGCGTTTTACGTGTCGCTTGACCCTTATTCAAATGCCTTTAACGAAACGGCACATCCGGAAGCACACAAAGACGATACCGACTTTTCGTCCGATTATATCTGGGAACGCAAATACGAGGTCGATTCCCTTTGCGCATCTGTTTTTCTCGTATCGGATTATTATGATGCAACGGGCGACAAAAGCATTTTCACGCCCGAATTGCACACAATGCTTGAAAAGATAGTTGACACATTTACAAAGGAACAAAAACATGCGGAGAGGTCAAAATACTATTTCAGGCGCAATACCGACTGTGCTGCGGACACTTTGCCGAATAACGGAAAAGGCAATCCCGTCGGCTGCACCGGTATGACATGGTCGGGCTTCCGTCCGTCTGACGACAGCTGTGTTTACAATTATCTCATTCCGTCCGAGATGATGTGCGTTGTCGCAATGAAGAAGGCTGCCGTCCTTTTTGAAGACGGCTTCCGTGATACAGAAAACAGTGCAAGGTGTCTCCGCCTGTCAAATGAAGTCAACGACGGAATACAAAAATTTGCAATTGTAGAGCATCATAAATACGGCAGAATATACGCTTACGAAACTGACGGTCTGGGTAATTATATTCTGATGGACGATGCAAATTCGCCTTCTCTCCTGTCAGCGCCCTACATCGGTTACTGTGATAAAAACGATCCCGTTTACCTCAATACACGGCGTTTTATCCTGTCAAAAGACAATCCGTGGTATTTTGAGGGCAAAGCGGCGCACGGCATCGGAAGTCCCCACACGGGCAAAGACACGATTTGGCACATATCTCTCGTGATGCAGATACTGACAACCGATAACGAAGCCGAAAAGCACGAGTGTCTGAAAATGCTGTCCGAAACGCATGCCGGAACATTTTTCATGCATGAATCGTTTAACAAAGACGATGCGTCGGACTTCACAAGAAGCTGGTTTGCCTGGGCAAATGCGCTGTTTGCGCAAATGCTCGGAACACTTTAAGTGTTACTTTTTACAAAACACTGTTTTATCAAAAAAAGGGAATAAAAAAAAGCGATGACCGTATAAAACAGTAAAAATCAACGCTTTTGCATGATATGTTAACGGGATTGCAAATCCAAAAGACTGCGATAATCGCATAAGTTTAAGAAGACGTCCGTTTTATGTTTTATACTGCAGACAAACTTCGCCGCTCGACGTTCCGTATGCCTTCGGGCAGTCAGAATCAAGTATGAAGCATTGCTTTTGCTCATTTTGTCTGTTCCCCATCTTTCCTAAAAAGGGGCTGTAAAAAACGCGGTTTTTTACAGCCCCTTTTCGATTATTCTGTTATCGGGTTCAGCAAACGGGAGCAAGCTTTCCGAAAATGAGTTTTATTATCATTTTAAGAAGTGCGCGAAGCTCCTCAATTATTGCCTTTACGGTGGCAATAAAGCTTGTGTCCTCGGTTTTCCCTTCATCGGGTACAATGCTGTCCGAAGGTCCGTCGTAAATCAAAAATCGCGGCAGCTTCTCAAATGTGTCAACCGTTGCCTGACCGTCGTATGCGAAGAACACGTCGGAAATATCGTCAACACCCAAATTGTGGTTTGCGTCTCTGATAAACCATGTTCTGTCCGGGAACATGCAGGTTGAAGCGTCAACCTTTTTGTTCGGGGATATCATTTCGGGATCCCTGCCTGCAAGATACTCCGCCGGAAGCTCGCTGTCAAAATCGGAGCATGTTGCGCCGAACGAAGTGTACTGCGTGTCGACAACACCGTCGCCCATGACCGTCCATGACGGAGTTATCGGAATTGAGCAGTAGCCGTATTTGCTGATGACATAGAAGTTCGTACTGTCGTTTATTTCGTTGAGGACATCGGCTTTGTACGGACGTAAAAGTGCGTTAAAGTTGTTTATTTTCGCAACAAGACCGCTTCTGTCAATATCCGAATTTTTGTATATCTCGTTGAAGACATAGTTCATGCTCTCATTGATGTCTGCATTGGGAACCATCGCCCACACGCTTAACCATCCGCCGAATGCGGGAACAATAACCTCGGGGAGAACCTGCTCGCTCAGTTCGGCGATAAGGTCATTGCCGAATTTGCAAAGAAAGTCAAGCAGACCCGCATCGGAAAAAAGCTTTATCACGGAATTGAGAAGATGTTCATATTCATTGTTATCGAAAATATATGACATGAAGCTTACAATCGCATTTTTGTCGAGGTTAATCTTGCCGGTCATAAGCTCGCCCGTGTATGTTTCACCGAACACTGCGGTCGAATTAAAAACTACAGTGTGAAGCCTTCCGACACCGTAGAGTTTTACATAAGTCGAAGTAACGATTCCGCCGAAGCTGTGACACTGGAGGTCTACCTTTTCGGAACCGGAGCACTTAAGCACGTATTCGATAAAGTCATGAAGCTGCGCGGCAAGCTCAACGGGGTCGAGGCGCCAGTCATAGCTAAACGACAGTTCGGAATTTTTTGTAATTGTGCCGGCATCGGGATAAACGAAATAAACACCAGAATTGCCCTTGGCGTTGCCGTTTTCATCGAGGAAGGACGGCGCAAAAATATCCTTGGCAAGCGGTGTTATCTCATTGCCGAGGGTCTGCCAATCACGGGTGACGGCAAACTTGGCAAGTGACGGGACGGCTTTTTTCACCGCATCGAGAATAGTGTCGGTTGCGGGCGGCCAAAGCACATCGGAATCCTTATCGTTTTTGTCCGCAATAATGTCACGCGACATAAAGCCGTGGACATAAATCCGAGGATAAGACGTATTTTTTCCGTCGTACGCAAAAGCAATGACGGAAAGAGACGTAATCGTAAGAACGAGTGCCAAAAGCACCGATAAAGCTTTTTTCATAACAGCTCTCCTTTAAAACATTTCTATATAGGATTCTACATAATTTTAACAGTCTTTTCAAGTGTTTTTGTGAAATCTTTTTAAAAGACCGTCAAAAAACCAAACTTCGTCCGTGTTTTTCGGAATACTGCACAAACGGACAGCCGAAAAACGTTCTTTTGTTCGTTGTTAAAATGTATTGACTTTTTAAAAATAAAATGGTAAAGTACATATTAAATGCATTGACGCAGGACAAGTAGTTTTCCGAAACGGCTTTCAGAGAGCGCCGACAGGTGAAAAGGCGCAGTACGGCGAAAAACGAATACACCTTGCAGAGCCGTGCAGCGTATACAAGCTGCGCCGGGAGCGCCCGTTACAGCGATAGGGTATGTATGTACCCGACGAGGCCGCCGCCGTGAGGCTGCGGTAAACTGAGGTGGTACCGCGGAATCAACTCCGCCCTCTGATTTTTCAGGGGGCGTTTTTTGTTTACATGTCCCCGCGAAAGGAAGAAAAAAAGAAATGCCTATCACGGAAATCCTTCAAAAAAACGCGGATTTTTATCCGAATGACGTTGCCTTAACGGAAATCAACCCACAGGCCGGCGACAGATCGAAAATGACATGGCGCGAGTACGCGCTTATCGAAAGCACTCCCGGCAAAGCATATAAACGCGAGATTACATGGAGCAATTTCAATAAAATGAGCAATCGTTTTGCAAACCTGCTGCTTGCACGCGGACTGAAAAAGGGAGACAAGGTCGCAATTCTGATGATGAACTGCCTTGAATGGCTTCCCACTTATTTCGGAGCGCTCAAAGCCGGCGCGATAATAGTACCGCTCAACTTCAGATACACGGCAGACGAAATAAAATACTGTCTGAACAAAGCCGACTGCGACTACATCGTGTTCGGTCCCGAATTTACGGGCAGAATAGAAGAAATCGTGGAGAGAGTGCCGAGAATTAAAATGTGGCTTTATTCGGGTGAGGACTGTCCCACCTTCGCCGACAGCTTCGACACACTTATAAACTACTGTTCTTCAAAAGCACCCGCAGTAAAATTGACGGACGAGGATGACGCGGCAATATATTTTTCGTCGGGCACCACGGGCTTTCCGAAAGCGATCCTGCACTCACATGAAGCCCTTATGCACGCCGCAAGAACGGAACAGGCACACCATTCACAGACCAAAAACGATGTTTTTCTCTGCATCCCGCCGCTTTATCACACGGGAGCAAAAATGCACTGGTTCGGCTCGTTCCTTGTCGGCGGACGCGCGGTACTTCTTAAGGGAGTTAAGCCCGAATGGATAATTCAGACGGCAGCAGAGGAAAAATGCACAATTGTGTGGCTTCTTGTGCCGTGGGCGCAGGATATCCTTGATGCAATCGACTCAGGCAAAATAAACCTCGACGATTATGATTTGTCAGCGTGGCGGCTTATGCACATAGGCGCGCAGCCCGTGCCGCCGAGTCTTATTAAACGCTGGCAACAGCATTTCCCCAACCATCAGTATGACACCAACTACGGTTTGAGCGAGTCGATAGGTCCCGGCTGCGTACATCTCGGCGTTGAAAATCCGCATAAGGTCGGCGCTATCGGAAAAGCGGGTTTCGGCTGGCAGGTTAAAATTGTCGGCAGCGACGGCTGCGAAGTAAAGCAAGGCGAGGTCGGCGAGCTTGCCGTTAAGGGTCCCGGCGTTATGAAATGCTACTACAAGGATGAAAAAGCGACCGAAGAAGTACTTAAAAACGGCTGGCTTTTCACAGGTGACATGGCAATGGAGGATGCGGACGGCTTCATCTATCTCGTCGACCGCAAAAAGGACGTTATAATTTCGGGCGGAGAAAACATCTACCCTGTTCAGATAGAGGACTTCATAAGAAAGCTTGACGCGGTAAAGGATGTTGCGGTGATCGGACTTCCCGACTCACGTCTCGGAGAAATATCGGCGGCAATTATAGAGGTCAAAGACGGATATGCACTTACGGAAGACGAAGTAAACGACTTCTGCCGCGACTTACCCAAATATAAGCGTCCGCGCAAGATCATTTTCGCGGATATTCCGAGAAACCCCACGGGCAAGATTGAAAAGCCCGTTTTAAGAAAACGTTACAGAAGCGAAAATCTTGTTGCCATGCAAAACGAAATAGGATGAAAGGAAGATAAACAATGAAAAAACTGCTTCTCGGCAACGCCGCGGTCGCAGCAGGCGCATATGAGGCGGGCGTAAAGGTCGTTTCATCATACCCCGGCACACCGAGCACGGAGATAACCGAAAACATGGTCAAATATGAGAATGTCTACTGCGAGTGGGCGC
>OMRJ01000002.1 GCA_900313475.1 uncultured Eubacteriales bacterium
CGTTACCGAGTCGAGTGCGTTCCTTGATCTGACTTCCGACGAAATCCAACGCCTGCCGAACGACGTCGAGAATACGACCGTTAAAGGTTTCATCCTTTATGACATTCATCTCCGTGCCGACCTTTGCTTCGACACCGTCATAACGGATAAACCGAACCCTTGCACGAGGAAAAAATCTCTGCGGATTTTTGCCGAACAGAAGTAAGGCAGCTCCGCTTAATTCTTCTCTGCCATCGTGCCTGACGATATAGTCGTTGTTCTGCCGTACATATTCCTCGGCGGACTTTCCGTAGCCGATTTTCTTGCAGTATTCTGCGACAAAGCCCATATCCAAATCGTCAACGGAGGAACGGAATACAGGCTCATCCTCATAGTAGCGGGAGCCTTTTGCGTACATAAGCTGCAAGCGTTCGTCAAAGTTCAACTTCTTTGATTTATCGCCCATACGGTAATAAACATCGTCCTGCTGATTGGCGTGAAGCTCCGAGCTTTGCGGAATGGTCATCACAAGCAGATGATTGGGCTTACCGTTTTTGTCGATACATTCAACCGTTTCCGTTGAAACACGGATAGAGGGCTTGCAGTAGTCAAACGGTACTCTTAAAATATCGTTGACATTGTTTTGATAATCGTCAATGCCCGTCACTTCAAAATTATCCTCTATGCCGATTACAAGCGTACCACCGTCTGCATTGGCAAAGGCGACAATGTGATTGGACAAGCCTTTGGGATCTTTCCTTGCACTTTTACGGTCATATGTATTTAGACGGTAAAGGCACGATGGTTATTGCAAATGAGCTTACACGCCTGCAACGATTAAATGCTTCGGGTAAAAACAAATGGAGTGCCGGTGTTGTTACCCGTGTTCTCAATAATCAAACCTATATGGGTGTAATGGCTTACGGGAAATCTTACAGCAACAACTATTTGGAGCAAAAGAGGGTTAATAATCCCGACGCTTCTACCTATATGTGTGTAAAAGCCGATTTCGAGCCAATTGTGACCGAGGAAGAATGGCAGAAGTGCCAAGAAATCAAATCAAGACGGGTAAGCACAGTCTTTAAGAGTGCTAACGAAGCATCGGCATTAAAGAAAAAAGCACAGCACGGAATACGTGAGAATAAAGATTTGTGGGGCAGCAAGCTCCAATGCTCCTGCGGTCATTCTTTCAGGAAAAACCGTTGGCATAAGAACAAAGGAATGCCTTGGTCATACGGCTATCAATGCTATAATCAACTGAATAACGGCTCGGCAAGCCAACGGCGAAAAGCGGGTGTTGATGACACGGGCTTTTGCGATCAATCGATGATTGCCGATTGGAAGCTGGAAATGATGGCAAAATTGATTTTCGAGCATATTTGGAAAAATCGAAAGGAAGCAATAGACACCGTTTGTAATCTGATTAAGGAATGCTATCAGCTTGAAATGCCGAAAAAGGTGAATCTCACGGGGATTGTATCGCAAATTGAGCGTTACAAAAACAAAAAATCAAATCTTCTTGAAATGCGAACCGACGGAGAAATCAGTAAAGAGGAATACAAGGAGCAACGGGAAAAGATTGATAAGGCTTTAGCCGAACTCAATGAAGAATACGAGCGTATGCTTGCGACTGAGAAAACAACCAAAACGCCCGATATATGCTGGGACAAAATCCGTTGCTCACTTGAAGAAATGATTGACTTTTCACAGACGCAAATTGACCGTAGGATAATTAAGAAGTTTGTATCAAAAATCGTGCCCGACGGAAAGAACCATTTTAGGTGGTATATGAATTTGGACGGCAAGAACACAACTGCATTGGATATGGTAACAGAGGGCAGAAAGAGCCACGCAGTTATCAGCTTCAATGAAGACGAGGAGGGTGAACCTCCTCTACATAACGGAACGATAGTTTGGTTCAAAGATATTGCATCTCTTTTCAAAAATCAGTTGCAAAATGCGGGGGATTATGCTATAATAAATGAACAGTCAAATGAGGTCGATGAGAAAAAATCATCCATCATGACCATACTGCACAGGCTGCTATTAACAAAAAGCGCTAATCAGAAGTTAGCGAAAATCGCAACAAGTAAATAGCATACGCCCACATTATCGAAAGGCAGTGTGGGCGTTTTTTTTGCTCCAATCCTTACAAATCGCAGGGGTTAGAGCCTTTTTATTTTTGGGGCTGAAAAAACAGCTCAAAAAAATGACGGCTACAAGTAACCAAAAAGATGTATGCTTGTACCATGGGATTCGGCGCGTTCATCCAAAGGTCGAACGCCGCCGCGCGGGTGGTCGCTTTGGGTCGATAACGGTCGGTTTCATTCTGCATACTCCAATGCTGCTATGTCTCCCGACTGAATGGCGGGAATACTGCGTTTGATTTTTCTTTGTCCCAATCTGCGGATGGGCTTGGCCGGAACCGCAACGATATGCGTTTCTGCATACAGAGAAAGCCTGTGCTTGCATTTTGCTATAATCAGCTTTACAAGCCCGCCAGCGCCAGGAATTTTTTATCCGACTGAATGCTCTGTGTCAGAAACCGACCGTCCCTGAACAGAGCATAGGTCGTGACCGGTGCGGGTACATTCTGCGCAGATGCTTTGTCGGTGATATGGATGACCTTGAACGGGATACCGTGTTCCTTTGCTACTTCCTGCACCCTAGGCACCCAATAATAGGTGTAGGGACACTGGTCGGTGTAATAGAGGACAAAACCGTTTTCCTCAATCGCCGGATGCTTCGCGCATTCCCGGAACTTCGGCATCTGTGCGGTCGGTTCCATGGGAAGGTACATGAGATTGATTCCGCAGTCGGATATGTCTGCCACACGGAAACCTTTGTAGGCAAGAAATTTCGGGTCAGCGAGAAATTCCCGCTTTCTGCCCTCCGCGCACAGGATGCAAATGCCCTTCTTCCCCTGCGTCTTGGCATCACGGATACACGCCTCCAGCAGATCATTCGAGTATCCGTGCCCCTTCAAGGAACCGGATACCCAGAGGCAGTTAATGTAGAGATAGCCGTCTGCCTCAATCGGCACCCATGCGTTTTCAGCCGGAATGTATTCGATAAAGCATTTGCCGCGTTCCTCACTGCGATAGAAAACAAGTCCGTCATCAAAGCGCTGCCGCAGCCATTCCTTTTTTGCGACGCTCTGCTTGCCGGACATGGCGCAGCAGATATGTTCCTTGTCAATATTTTCTTTTGTGATTCGAATATAGTTCATCGGTTATTCCTCCAATGCCGCAATGTCCCCCGACTGAATAGCGGGAATGTGCATATTGTTCTTTCGTTTCGGCGACGGCAATTCATCGTACATTGCCTCAAACAGCTTTGTAAGAAACGCTTTGCTGTCAACCTCATCCACCGGCAGCATTTCTTTCGCTCCCTCATACGGGAGCTCACAAATTGCCGCAGGCATAAGCTCCAGCGCGGATTTTGTTTTCTTTACAAGCAACCGATCGTCATATATCCCGCCGACGATTTTACCGTGATAATAGAGGATAAACTCTCCCATCATGGGACGGTAAGAAACATCGTCCAAACAGGATAGCTGCTCCAAAATGAAATGCAGATACTCTTTACCGGATGGCATTATTTATCACCTGCTCAAAACAGCTGCCCCGGCAGCTTCTGCTTTTCTTTCGCTGGAAAAGTGGCTTCAAACCGGTCAAACGCTTCCGGATTCTTCTCGCAGACAAAATAGCCCTCCGGGTCTTTGTAGGTGCCGGAGATGCCGTCCAAAAAGCCGGGCGTCAGCTCCTTGATGAGAAAATAATCCGCTTCAGGGTCATCGGCATACCGAACGCCCTTTGTTTTGGCAGGCACAAAGCCGGACTTGCCGTAAAACAGGATATTTCCGGTGATGGCAAGTGCTCCTGCACCCATTTCCTTGGCTTTTTCCATGGAATAGTCGAGCAGCGTCTTTCCGTAGCCCTGCCGCTTGTATGCGGGTGCAATGCCGATGGGTCCGAAGGTCATGATAGGCACCTTCCGTCCGTCGTCGCAGTCGATTTCCGACCGCACATAGATGACCTGCCCGATCAGCTCGCCGTTCAGTTCCATGACGAAGTCCAGTTCCGGAACGAAAGCCGGGTCATCCCGATAGCAGTGCAGCACATAGTGCTCCGTGCAGCCGGGACGGTAGACATTCCAAAAGGCCTCGCGGGTCAGGTTTTCAACATTGCGATAGTCATCTTTGGTTTCCAAACGAATGGTAATCTTCTTTTCTGACATGGTGTTTCTCCTTACTCTTTCTTTCATATGGATGTTCCCGACTTTCTGCAGCCGGATTCTATCTTGGCAACAAAGCGGTCAATATGTGCGCTCAACATCGGGGCAATACTTTCTTTTTCGTCTGCACCGTCGTAAATGCTGTAAAGCAAGAACATCGGACCGTAAAATTCCAGTGCCAGCTGCATGGCAGCATCATCGGAATCCGTCAGCTTTCGGAAGATCGCCGCCATATACTCGGTCGGGCCGGTCGCCAGATAATCGTGATAAAGCTGTGCGAGCTTCGGATCGCGGTATTGCTCCAGCGTCAGCATCTTCCGAAAGTTGGAAGAAAAATGCTCCTTCGTCCAATGGTCAAACTGTGCCATGCCGTATGCGCGAATTTTTTCGATCAGCGTTTGCAGATAAGCCTCCGCAAAGCCGTCCGGCTCCGTTTCCGGCATTTCATATTCTTCGGCGCGCTCATAGTCCATTTTGTTCATACGTTCCGCAATGCTGTTAAGTATCTCCTGCTTGCTCGTATAGTGCTTATACAAGGCACCCTTGGTAATCCCCAGTTCCTTTGCAATATCGCTCATAGAAGTTCCCAAATATCCGCTCTGTGCAAAAAGTTCAAGCGCGGTTTCCAGAATGCGCTCTTTGGTATCTCCGGCCATAATATCACTCCTTAAACAGCAGTAACCGTTCGGTTACTATAATTATAGCAATCGAGCGATTACCTGTCAAGGTTTTTTGAAAATTTCTTGTGAAATCAGGGCTTAAAAAAACATTGTCGAGCTTGCTTTGCTCCGCATTTAATAAAGCTGCTTTGAGCCTGCCAAGAAACTCACCATCTGTTTTTTCGCAAAAAGAGGTACTTCTTGAAAGTTGATCAAAATCATAAGCGGACATATGCCATGCAGTTTGACGGATACGGCGCAGTCGTCCGAAAAGTCATACCGGAGTATCGTTCCGCACAGGCTTCCATTAACAAAAGCGGAAAAAAGTAATTTCGTTAAGCTGACGGGCGGAATTGGATCAGTTTCCGTCAACTGACATAAAAGCTTTATCGCGTCGCAGTAAGACTGTCGAGCGGTTCGCTGTAAGCATCGATAAACTCCTTGAGAAATATATCGGCTTCGGGGCAATCAAGCTTTTTTATCGCGTCGAGCGTTGAATCATATGCCGCGCCGAATTCGGTGTTGCCCGCGCGTTTTTCCTCCGTGCACTTTATCAGCGCGCTTATCTTATCCGCAGCTTTCAGCAGTTTTTGCAATTGTTTGTCCGACCCGTCGGAGCATATCAGTTCGCGGTACTCTCCGCGAAGGTATTCGGGCAATGCGTCGACAAGCGACTTCTCGGTGTTTTTCTCAATTTCACCGAAAGCACGGCGGATCTCGGGATTATAATATTTCACGGGAGTGGGCATATCTCCCGTGATAATTTCGGGCATATCGTGATAAACACCCATTACACACACGCGATCGGCATTGTATTTTTTTCCCAGACGGGTATTCCCTATCACGGCAAGAGCATGCGCTATTGCCGCCGTTTCAAGAGAATGATGACTCAATGACTCCTTTTCCGTGTTTCGCATGAGTGACCAGCGATTAATATATTTCATTCTTGAAAAAAGAGCAAAAAAACTGCTTGACATATTTTCTCCGTTCCCCGACGCTCGCCTTTAAGCACGGCAGGTCGGTTCATTGCTTCGATTTTGTTTGTGTAAATTCGCCAAATATAAAAGTTCATGTTTGGCGGTTTAGCCGAAAAAACCGCTCCCGCTTGCTTTTTGACGTCATATATATTAAATTATAATAGTTAATTCATTGTTTGGCAAGAAAAAAATACACGGCGGTGAACAGATCATGGTATGTCCCAAGTGCGGAGCGCCGATAAAGCGCTTCGACCTCTCCCCCAACTGCAAAAACTGCGGCGTGCACATTCTGTACTACACACAGGAAAAAGAACTGGCAGAGGACGCAAAAAGAACGGAGCTTGAATTTGCGGGTGCACGTGTTTTCACGGCACGGCTCAAGGCAGCGTTTATTTCGGGCGCCGCACCCGTTGCGCGCATGATACTCGGAGTTTTGAGCGTAGCGGCACTGCTTCTCCCGCTGGGAACATTTGACATCGGGATTCCGTTTTTTGAAATGAAGATTACCGTCGGCGCAATTGGAATATATAAACTTATTTCGGACGGCGCCATCGGACTTTTCCCCGATTTCGCAGCTTCCGGCACCGGCGGTGCGCTGTCAGCGCTCGGCATCGCTGCTTTTATCTGCTTTGCCTTATGCGCGCTGTGCATTCTCGCGCTGTTTTTCGCATGGATATTCTCTTTCACAAATATAAAAAAGACGGCAAAGGCACAGAGCATAATAATATCGCTCGCAATGCTGTTTATAATCGCGGCGGAAACGCTTCTGATTGCGGCATCGAAAAAAACCGACGCCTCGGGAATCATATCCGTGTCTCCGTGTCTATGGGGAGCGTGTGGGATAATCGCGGAATATGCAGCATTCCTGGCAACGAACATCGCAATAATACGCAAAACGCCCGAAATAAAAGTCAGCGACACCGACAAAAAGCGAATTGCGCTTTTGAAAAAAATAAAAACGGAAAAAACAACCTACGACGAGCTTCCCGTCCCTATCTTTGAAACGGAGGAAGAACGCCTCAACCGTGAAAACGCACTTGCGGGGCTTTCAAAGAAAGACAAAAAATCACGCGGGGGGGATGAATCAATATGAGCGGCAGTGAAAAGAAACAGACAACATCGGATGCATCGGGATTAAAATCAAAGCTGCTGCTTCTTATCGGCTCACCTGTAATCGTCATTTTTATATGCTCGATAGTTATTTGCGTTTCGGCAAAAAGACTTGAAAACGAACCGACAGGCGAACCGTCGACCGCAGAACAGAATGTTCTGAGCAACCCGTCCGACAATGCCTCCGCCACAGCAGCCGTACGCTCTCTTATAGACGGCGTTATCACCGCCGACGATGTAAAGGTCGGTTTCACGCCGTCGGTCGAAATCGAACTGAAAAAATCGAATCTTCCGGAAAAACGCGCGAAGCTGCTGTCATATGCCGTGTCAAAAACAGGTGAACGACTGTCAAACGAATTTTTTGATTCCGAAAAATATTCCTCGTCATACGGAAAACCGAACACGCTTGAAAGCGGACTGTTCCCGTCAGACACATCGGAAACAGAGTTCACGGAGAGTGAAAACGGAGAATACATATACACGTTTACCCCGTCGGAGCAGAACGGAGGCTTGTTCGCGGATGACGACAAAAATATGCTTGCGGGCATTGACGAAGCATGCAAAGAATTTTTGCCGGATGCCGATTTCAAAACCGAAGCGGAAAGCGGCACCGTGACAGTAAAGGTTACAGCCGACCCTAAGACGGGGCGCGTGAAAGCAATCGAAAAACAGCGTCTGTTCACGGTTCACATAACCGCAGACGGCGGCGACGGCGAGCCGCTTGAAATCACGGTTCAAATAAAAGCTGCGGGCAGATTCGAAATCGCGTTTGCCGGAATTTCAATAACGCAGGACGTCATAAAAATTCACGGCAACGGATACGATAATCTCTCAATAACCGCGAATGTTGACGAAAACGCATCGCAGGACGAATTCTCTTTAGAGTTCATATCATCAGACACATCGGTCTGCACGGTAGATAAAAACGGAACGGTCGAAGCGGTAAAAACAAGCGATAAACCCGTAACGGTCACCGTAACGCTCAAGTACCTCGGCAAAACATACACCGACAGCTGCCTTGTGTATGTTACCGATGAAAAAGATGCGAAATTATCGGCTTCAGGAGCAATCCGCATGTCGAACAACGGTTAAGGGGGGGAGGTACAAAAAATGGCAGTCAATGATAAAAACAAACAAAACGGAAACGATGTGCTTCTTCGGGATACCGCCGACGGAAAAGTTAATATATACGAAAATTTCAACTATGTCGGCGTTAAAGAATCGGCGGCGTACATTCTGAATGACGTGTCAAACACGTTTAACATCAATGCATTTACCGACCGATTTATATGGGACGTCGTAAAAATCGATTTCACAATATCCGCGATCGTCAATATTTTTACCTCCGCATGGGATATTATAAACGACCTGCTGCTTGCAGCTGTTGTCGACAACACAAGAACGCGCCTCGGAAAATTCCGTCCGTACCTTCTCGGCATGCAAATTCCTCTCACGCTTCTCGGCGCGTTGTATTGGATGCTGCCGCTGTTTTTTCCCGGGTCGTCGGCAACATACATTCCGAAGCTCATATTTTATTTTGCGTTCTCCGTTATAAAAGAGACTGCCGACACGGCTGTGTCGCTCGCAAAGGGCGGCTATATGTCAACTGTCACGCCTAACCCGAATGAACGCGTGCGGCTTATTACTCTTGCCGAATTGCTGTCGGGTTACCTCGGAGAAGACATTCCGCGCTATGTTTTCGGTTTTGTGTATGACCTTATCATAACAAGCAAAATAAAAATGCAGTTAAGCACCGCTTTCGTTTCCTTCGGCGTTTCAACGGGAGTTATTTCGTCGGTTCTGACCTTTTGGTTCTTCCTCGTTTCAAAGGAGCGTGTGCCGCAGTCGCTTGAACGCCCGAACATAAAAGAGGGTATGCGCGCGATATTCACGAACTACCCTGTTCTGCTTATGTGCCTGTCCGATTTTCTCGGCGGCTTTGCCGTGAGCACGAACGAATCAAACTACTTCATAGACGTTTTCGGCTCACACGCGATGGTGAACACTCTTATAAACGTAGCAAATATTCCGTCGGCACTCAACGGAAGCATCTCGTACGCGTTCGTTTCCCCGCTGCGCAAACGCTTTTCTTCAAAGGCGCTGTGGGTGGGCGCGGATATCTACGGCGACATCCTGAGCGTCGGATTTTTCCTTACGGGTATTATAAATCGCAATTACACTCGCCTCACACCTATGATAATTGCGCTCGGCGTAAGAGAATTTTTCTCAAAATGGGCATTCGGCGTAAATAAGGTCATCAACGCCGACCTCTGGAATGAGGCAATGGACTACTGCGAGTGGAAAAACGGTTACAGAATGGAGGCAACCACCTCGGTAGCCAAAGGGCTTGTTTTGAAAATTCAAAGCTCGCTGATGAGCTCGGTAAAGAGCATCATCCTGAAAAAAATAGGTTATGTGCAGGGACTGCGCATAGGCACACAGGACACACGCACAAAGTTTTGGCTTTTTGCACTTGCCAGCATAGTGCCTACGGTATCGGGAGCACTCGGTATCGTGCCGAAATTCCTGTGGCCGCTGACAAAAGAAAAACGTGTAAGGATGTATAAAGAGCTTGCCGAACGACGCAGCGAAACCGTGTCGGCAGGTGCGGCGGAAAAGATATAAGATGCAGCGCGCACGCATGTCTGTTCCGCATGCACACCGTAAAGACTCTCGCTTTTTTACGGTATCGGCTGACAAAGATCCGCAGATAAATTGTAATTTTTTGCTGTTGACTTTTTCTTAGGCTGACGGGACTTGAACCCGTGTCGGTTTTGACCGGTCGGATTTAGCTCATGCCGCGTTAAAACCTTTGTAAATACGTCAAGTATTCGCTGCGGGCTTTGCCTTGCCTGAACAAAAATCAGCTCAGGCAAAACTGCTCTGCACCCGACAGTAGACAATTTTTGAGCAATTTTCGTTTTTTGAGGTGCAGGCTTGCTGAC
>OMRJ01000020.1 GCA_900313475.1 uncultured Eubacteriales bacterium
CACAACACCCGACCGCTTGAAACGGCAAAACGCCCGTCGATGGACGGGCGCTGCATGGGTTGAAATTTTTACACCGTGTTTTTTTGATTATACCATGTTTTTCCGTTGTGTGGACGATTATGCAATTATCAGAACTTCAGGGTTTTGTCTTCGCCTATGCCGACCATTCCGTCGAGTATGTATTTGTTGCCGTCGGGGTCGCAGACGTAGCCTTTAAGCGAACCGAACGTAATGTGGTAGTCGATATTGATTATTCCGGTCGTTACCTTCATCAGGAACTCGTCGCCGATGTCGAAATAGAGGTCGACCATTCCGTATTCGTCGACTACGTGCCACAGCTTGTCGTTTTCATGCTTGAAGATAACGGGTGTGAGCAGTGTTGAATTGCCCTCGAACCAGATAAGGTTTTCGTTGTAGTCATCCTGATTTATCGACTGATTTCTTGTAAGGTTGAAGCCGAAAAACTGCTCCTTGCCGTCTATTTCGCGCTTGCCCATTGTTGTGACCCAATCGTAGTGCGCGTTTCGGGGATAGTAGCCGCGGTGGTCGTCGATTATGGCGGTGGTCATGCTGTTCGCAACATGCCGTTCGCCGTTGTATTCGAGATAGCCCTCAACGGAGAAAAGGTCTTTTTGCGAATACAGCGGTCTGTTTTCATCGAACGGGATATTGACAATGCTCGGCTTTGATACGCGTGTGAGCTTGACGCGGTAGTCTATCGCGCCGTTCTTTTTGTCGGTCGCGTAACCCGAAACGATGGCTTCGCCGCGCTGGAAGTTATTCACATAGTTGAGCTTGACTTTTTTGCCTTTTGAAACCGTTTCCGACGAATTGATAAGATTAGGAGCAATGCATGCTTTTGATGCAGGGAACATCTCCTGCCACGAGGTGCATTTTTTTGTACGCTTGTCATAGAGTACCGTAAGCGCCGTGCCGAAAAGTGCCATGTCGCACACCGCCGTGAGAAGAATAACGTTGTCGAAGTTTATTTCGGTAGCCTCCCACAGTGTGAGACGTGTTTTGTTCAAGCAGTTCGGCAGCACCGACGGACGGTTGACCTTTAAGAAGTTCATATTAGGAAATTCACTTTCAAATGTGCCGAAGCGGCACATGCCGAATTCATCGACAACATCGTCGGGCGTGGGGACGGCAATACGTTTTTTTGAAAGATGCTCATTAAAATTCATATAATTTTTCTCCTCCGCAGAGTTATTTTTTGTGTAATAATTATAACGCAATACCGTATTTTTGTCAATTAAATTGTTTTGAATGTATTTTTCGAAAAAATGAAGAAAACTCAAAAAGAAACTGCGCATACAGATGCTTTTTGTATTGATACAGGTTTTATTCTGACGAGCTGCAATAGTTTTTTTTATAAGATTTTCTGCCTTCGCTCGGTAAAAATCCGCAGAGAAAAAAACTTTTAATTTTGCGCCATGCTGACGTAAAACCGACACGATGTTGCAAATGTGTATAATATCCTACCGAATCGGTTTGTTTTTGAAAAAATGTATTGAAAAAACAAAGTTCATATGCTAAACTGTACCATGAATAAATTATTAACGAAAAACGAAGGGGTGTATCAAATGGGTTTGGTTTCTGAATACGGTGTAATGATGGGCAAATTTGCATTCAAAAAGTTCAACGGTTACACCTCAAAAGCAATGGAAACGCAGCTTGAATCGCTGATGAAGATTCTCGATCGCAACAAGGATTGTGAACTCGGAAAAAAATACGGTTTTGCCGATATTCACTCTTTTGAGGAATATCAGGACAAAGTGCCGCTTTCCACTTTTGAGGATTATGCTCCGCTTATCGACAGAATGGTCGAAAAAGGCGAGCAAAACATTATTACCTCCGACAAAGTTATTCGTTACTGTTCTTCTTCGGGAAGTGTCGGCAAACCGAAGCTTCAGCCGAAAACCTTTCAGGATTTATGGAATCTGCATTGCTGCGGACTCGTGCCGACAAATGCCTGTGCGGCGCGTTATTTCAGAGAACGCGGTGAAAAATTTTATCCCACTTACGGGCCGCTTCTTCTGTCGCTGAACGGACATAAGCTTAAAAACGGAATGATGTGCAACGGCGCGGGGCAGCTTCCTTACAATAATATAAAAAGCCTGCTGAAATTCATCACATGCACGCCGATGGATATTTTATATCCCGAAGACGAAGAAAATACCGATATTCCTTATTTTCAGCTTCGTTTTGCACTTCCGAGCAAAAAAGTTTCTTTTCTCGGCGGTATGGTTATTACTCTTGTTACAACCATGTTTGAGTATCTCGAAAACAACTGGGAAATGATTTGTAACGATATCGAAAAAGGCACTATTGACCCGTCCGTCAGGTGTCCGGAATCTCTCCGTAAAAAATACGGTCATATGAAGCCGAATCCGAAGCGTGCCGATGAATTGAGATGCGAGTTCAGAAAGGGCTTTGACACGGAAGTGCCGATTGCAAAGCGTATCTGGCCCCGTCTTTCCTGGGCACAGGGAATGGTTGCGTCATCTCTTTCAGTGTATCTCGATAAATTGAGAAGATATGTGGGCGACCTTCCGCTTCACAACATGGGATACGCCGCCAGCGAGGGCTTTATGGGAATGTGCGTTAACCTGAACGACGACGATTACGTGCTTCTTCCCCGCAGCATAATTTATGAGTTCCTGCCCGTGGATGCTCCCGAGGACACCCGTCCGCTGACGCTCGATCAGATTGAGGTCGGAAAAGATTACGAAATAATCGTTACGAACTTCTCCGGTTTGTACAGATACCGCATTCTCGACATAATTCGCGTTACGGGTACATATAATCAGTCAAAAAGAATCAAATTTCTTTATCGTTCAAACATGGGGCTGAACGTCGCAAATGAAAAAACAACGACGCAGATGCTTGATTTTGTCGCTGAAAAAATGTCGGAGCAGTTCGGCCTCAGCCTTGAAGGTTACAGCTTTTACGGCGATACCGACAAGGAGATTCCCAACTACATGCTTCTCTGTGAAACGGATAAACCCGAAATCGTTACGGAGAAAAAAGAAGAGATTGAAAAATTTGTCGACGAGTCCTTCCGCGAAGCAAACGAAAAGTATGAGAAGTACAGACGCTGGGGTATGCTGAGTGAACCGGAGGTGCTCCCGCTCGAAAAGGGTGCTTATGACAGTTACCGCGCTTCGCTTGTGGCTCAGGGCAGAGCGCTCAATCAGATTAAACCCGTAGTGGTGCTCAACACTCCCGAAAAGAAAGAGTTCTTCTTTAATAAGATTATTACGAACAATTAAACCGAGATTTTAAGTTGAAAAAACACCTTGTGTGAAGTTTCAATGATGCACACGGCTTTAAAATTTCGGCAACGATTGATGTTGTATTATCTATTCTCTTTGTCTTGTCTCTTTGTCTTGAAAAAATACGGCGAGCTGCCGCATCGGCTTTTGACGAACGGCAAAATATGTCGAAATACAGACGGATCCTCCTGTTGCATCGTAAAAACGGCGCAGGGGGATTTTTTTGATATACGACGGAAAATGCAGCTTTTTCCGACCGGCTCGTACCCCGTCCGACAACGGCTTCTTTCAGAGTCGGCAAACCACGGCGCTTTTGTAAAAAAAATACCGTTAACTTTGAAAAATCGGTAAATTCTATTGACAAGCAAGGCAAAACAGGTTATCATATACTTGCATACTAAATTAGTAGGTAATTATTTTGATATACAGCAAAAGAAAGGGCAATTATATGAGAGTATATGCGGACAATGCGGCAACAACAAAGATGAGCCGCGCATCAATTGAAGCTATGAACGACGCAGTTGAAAACTGTTGGGGCAACCCGTCGAGTCTGCACAGCATAGGACAACACGCCGCGGAGAGACTGCAAAAGGCACGGGAGGATATTGCAGAGGTGCTTGGCTGTTCCCCAAAAGAAATATATTTCACGTCGGGCGGGAGTGAAGCGGATAATCAGGCTATAATATCCGCTGCGCGAATAGGAGAACGAAAAGGCAAAAAGCATATTGTATCCACTGCATTTGAGCATCATGCGGTTCTTCACACTCTTAAAAAGCTGGAAAAAGAGGGCTTTGAAATTGATTTGCTTGATGTTAAAAACAACGCAAACATCACTCCCGAACAGGTGAAGAACGCGATACGCGACGATACGTGTCTGGTCACCGTGATGTATGCAAACAATGAGGTCGGTTCCATTCTGCCGATTGCCGAAATAGGAAAGATTTGCCGGGAAAAGGGCGTTATCTTTCATACGGACGCGGTTCAGGCGGCGGGGCACCTTCACATAAACGTCGCCGACGAATGCATAGACATGCTTTCACTCTCCGCTCATAAATTCCACGGACCGAAAGGCGTGGGCGTGCTATATGCGAGAAAAGGCATTCCGCTCACCGTTCTTATCGAGGGAGGTGCGCAGGAGAGAGGCAAGCGCGCCGGAACGGAAAATCTTCCCGCGATAATCGGCATGGCGGCAGCGCTTAAGGAAGCAAACGAAAACCTTGACGCAAACGCCGCAAAAATGACGAAGCTGCGCGATAAGCTTATTGACGGACTCTCAAAAATACCGCACAGTGCGCTGAACGGCACGCGCGAAAACCGACTTCCGGGAAACGTAAATTTCCTGTTTGAAGGAATAGAAGGTGAAAGCCTGCTGCTGCTTCTCGACGACAGAGGGATATGTGCGTCGTCAGGCTCGGCGTGCACATCCGGCTCGCTTGATCCGAGTCATGTGCTGCTTGCAATCGGACGTCCGCATGAAATCGCGCACGGTTCGCTCCGTCTTTCCCTGAGTGAATGGAACACGGAGGAAGAAATAGATTATATGCTTGAGCAGATACCGCAGGTCGTAACCTATCTGCGCAATATGTCGCCCCTTTGGCGTGAAAAGGTGAGCGGCGAAAAAGAGTTTGAAATCTGATCGAAACGGAGGTTTTATTATGGCACTTTACAGCGAAAAGGTAATGGATCACTTCAGAAATCCGAGAAACGCGGGCGTTATAGAGAACGCGGACGGCGTAGGTGAGGTCGGCAACGCAAAATGCGGCGATATAATGAAAATATATCTGAAAATAGATAATGACACCGTGTCCGACGTCAAGTTTGAGACTTTCGGCTGCGGTTCGGCCATTGCGTCAAGCTCAATGGCAACGGAGATGATAAAGGGCAAGCCGCTCTCGGAGGCGCTTGAGCTCTCGAATAAGGCTGTCGCAGAGGCGCTTGACGGACTTCCCGCGTATAAGATGCACTGTTCGGTGCTTGCCGAGGAGGCGATAAAAGCGGCAGTTAAAGACTACTATGACAAAAACGGAATCAAATACGATAAATCACTGTTCCCCGACTGCGAATCGTGTGCGCACTGTTCGATTGAATAAAAAAACAGAAAAAGAGGTTGACAACAGTCATGAAAACTGTTAAAATACCTCTGTTGTATTAAGAACTATACAGCTATCCTTGTTCCCGAAAGGGGACCGTAGTCCAGAAGGAGGTGCATCTGAATGTCAAAGTACGAAACCGTAGCAGTATTCTCACTTAAAGAAGGTGAAGAAAAGGCAAAAGAGCTTGTTGAAAAATTCAAGGCTCTTATTGAAGCAAACGGAACCATGGAGGCAGTAGATGAGTGGGGTCAGCGTAAGCTTGCATATCCCATCAATTACGAAACCGACGGCTATTATGTGCTCTACACATATGAGGCTGACGTAGCTTTCCCCGCAGAGCTTGAACGTGTGCTCAACATTACCGACGGTGTTCTTCGTCACCTTGTTGTCGCAAGATAAAAGGAGGAAAAAAGAATGAACAGTTGTGTGTTGACGGGTCGCCTTGTTGCCGATCCGGAATTGCGTACTACGCCGAGCGGTCTCTCGGTTTGCAGATTCAGAATCGCGGTTGATCGCCCTTATCAGAAATCGGGTGAAGACAGAAAAGCGGATTTTATTGACGTCGTAGCATGGCGCAGTAATGCCGATTTTGTCACCAAGTATTTCCGCAAAGGCTCGATGATCGCCGTTCAGGGTTCGCTTCAGACCAATAATTATGAGGATAAGAACGGAAACAAACGCACGTCTTATGAGATAGTGGCGGACAGAACGGAATTCTGCGGCTCAAAAGCCGAAAGCGGAACCGGTTCTTCCTCCGGCAATGCGGCTCCCGCCGCCTACTCAAATTCTACAGCGGATGATTTTTCATCGGTTGTGGATGATGACGATCTGCCGTTCTGAAACCTTTTCTTCAATTCTATAAGGAGGATATCATCATGGCTTTTGAAAAGAAAGATGCCAAGGGCGGTCGCCCCATGAACAGAAAGAGCCGCAGAAAAGTCTGCACTTTCTGTGTGGAGAAGTCGGAGTTTATCGATTATAAAGATACTCAAAAGCTTCGTCGCTTTATCTCCGAAAGAGCAAAGATTCTGCCCCGCAGAGTCACAGGCACATGTGCCGCTCATCAGAGAGAGCTTACCGTTGCTATCAAGCGTGCGCGTCAGCTTGCGCTGCTTCCCTACATCAGTGACTGATCCGGCTGTTTTATTTGCCGAATAAAAAAGAGCCTCGGTTTTTTTCCGGGGCTTTTTAATGTGATGAGTATCGCAAAAAATATCGACATATCGGCAAAAAAAGAAAAACGGAATGCTTCGGAGAGTTGCCGTGCTGTCTGCGGTTTCTGCCGCTCTGTACTGCGAAAACGCCACGCACGGAGCGATTTATAAAAAAATCCCGAAACAGCCAAATAATAATATAAAAAAATACTTGCAATAAAAAGGATGCTGTGATATAATTGTCAGGCAAAACGCACGTGAACCGATTGCAATAGGTGTGCACGGTGTCCGATACGCCCGTGTCCTTTCGCAAAATGACGTTCGCGGTGGTTCAACCAAAGGAGGAAAAAAACATGTCAGTAGTATCAATGAAACAGCTGCTTGAAGCAGGTGTGCACTTCGGTCACCAGACCAGAAGATGGAACCCCAAAATGGCTCCCTATATTTTCACGGAGCGCAACGGTATTTACATTATAGACCTTCAGAAGACCGTTAAGAAGCTTGAAGAAGCTTATATGTTCGTTCGCGAGATTTCCGCAAACGGCGGCGAGATCTTCTTTGTAGGCACCAAAAAGCAGGCTATGGATTCCATTAAGGAAGAGGCAGAGCGCTGCGGCATGCCCTATGTAAACGCCAGATGGCTCGGCGGTATGCTTACCAACTTCTCCACCATCAAGCGCAGGATCAAGCGTCTTGAGCAG
>OMRJ01000010.1 GCA_900313475.1 uncultured Eubacteriales bacterium
TGAATTGTAATTATAAGCAGTATTATTTTCTCGGAAAGGAAACATTACCATGGAAAAAATTTATGACATTCTCAAAGACATCAACCCCGACATTGACTACAAAACCCGCACCGACTTAATTGATGCGCATCTGCTTGATTCTCTCTCTATAATCTCACTTATCGCGGAGCTTGAAGACGTATTTGACATAACCGTACCTGCGGTCGATATCATTCCCGAAAACTTCAATTCCGTTCAGGCTATGTACGCTCTTGTCGAAAGATTGAGCGAGGAGGACTGACATGAGTCTCTCGTCGCTCCTTCTGGCGGGAAAATATAAATCGATGACATCGTATTTTTCCCTTGCCTTTCTGGTCGGTTTCCTGCCGATAAGCATTGTTACATATTTTTTCGTTCCTCAAAAGGCAAAGAAATATGTGCTGCTCGTGTTCAGCATGGCGTTTTTCTGGCTCATAAGCGGAAAGCTCATAGCTTACCTGCTGCTGACCGTCATATCGGTACACTGGTTCGGTCTGTGGCTCGAACGCTTAAAAAACGAAAGCTCGGCGGCGGCAAAAACAATTCCGAAGGAAGAAAAAGAGGAACGAAAAAAAATCAAAAGCAAATACCGTACAAAGATGCGTGCGGTGCTTTGCTTCGCTGTGCTGCTCCACATCGGAGTGCTCGTAATGCTGAAATACTCGCCTTTTTTTGTCACTAATATAAACAGCCTGCTCTCGCTTGTCCACATTCCTCTGACGCTTGACATACCGAAATACATGATTCCCGTAGGGCTGTCTTTCTTTTCGCTGCAGGCGCTGTCTTATATCATCGATGTATACCGAGGCACGGTCAAAGCGGACGGCAACATTTTTAGACTTGCGCTTTTTATCTCGTTTTTTCCGCAGATCGTGGAGGGACCTATCTGCCGCTATTCGCAGACAGCCGACGCACTGTGGAGCGTGAAGCAGATAAAATACGACGACCTTGCAATAGGCTTGCAGCGCTTTCTGTACGGCTTTATGAAAAAACTCGTTATTGCCGACAGGCTGAACGCCGCGGTAAAAGAAATTTTCGACAACTATGAAAGCTTTGACGGCGGTATAATTTTTCTCGGTGCCGTGTTTTACACGGTACAGCTGTATGCCGATTTTTCGGGCTCGATGGACGCGGTTGTCGGGATCGGAAGAATTTTCGGTGTCAAAATGCCTGAAAACTTCCGACAGCCGTTTTTCTCCCGAACGATATCCGAGTTTTGGCAGCGGTGGCACATCACTCTCGGCACATGGTTCAAGGACTATATTTTTTATCCTGTCACCATGTCAAAGCCGATGAAAAAGCTCACAACAGCCGCGCGAAAAAAGCTCGGCAACCACTTCGGCCCTCTTCTTGCGGGCGCAGCGGCGCTGTTCTGCGTATGGCTTGCAAACGGGCTGTGGCACGGAGCCGCATGGAGCTACATTTTCTTCGGCATGTACCATTTCGCGCTTATCCTCGGCGGCAGCATCATATCCCCCGCAATAAAATTCGTAAACGGAAAGCTGCACATTTCACCCGAAAACCCCGTTTACAAGGCAGTTCAAATCATCCGCTCATGTCTTCTCGTTGTCATAGGCGAGATGTTTTTCAGAGCAAACGGTCTTAAAGCAGGACTTGCGATGTTTACCCGTCTCATAACACATGCGGGCTTCACACCTCTGACAAAAGATGTTCTCACGGCGCTGCACATCGACATGCGCGACATTATAATCGTCTGTGTTGCCGCTGCGATAATCCTTGCCGTAGGCATTTTCAGGGAAAAGGGCATTGATGTCGGAGAAAAGCTCTATTCAAAGAATGTTGTTGTGCGCCGCGCGGTACTCTATTCTCTCATAATGTTTATAGTAATTTTCGGTGCATACGGTGCGGGTTATGTCCCCGTCGATCCGATGTACGCAGAGTTTTAAGGAGGTCACGCAATGAAAACCATCGTAAAAAATACACTTCGAATAACATCATTTATCGCGGGACTGCTTGTGCTGCTGCTTATCTCGTCCGTTATTCTGCAACCGAAAACAAACGGCAAAACGGACGGAATGAATGACGCAAGCGCATACGGCGTGCTCGGCGAAAAAGAAAATTCCATAGATGTGCTGATATTGGGTGACAGCGAAGCATACAGCTCTTTTGTTCCGCTCAAGCTGTGGAAGGATCACGGCATCACGTCGTATGTGTGCGCAACTCCGTCACAGAAAATATCTTATTCACTTGAATTTCTCAAAAAAACTCTCAAAACACAAAAACCGAAGGTTGTCGTGATGGAGACAAACGCACTGTTCAGAAAGGTGACGGTCGCGAACGGCATACAGCAGCTCGCAGAGGAAAAAATAACGGTGTTCCGCTATCACAACCGCTGGAAATCGTTAAGCCTTAAAGATCTGTCCTTCGGCGTTGACTACACCGACACACAGCTTAACAAGGGCTATATCTTCGCAAGCGGAATTACACCGTCCGCCAACACGGACTACATGTCAAAAAACGCAGCCCCCGCTTCAATCGCTTCCGGCGTTAACTTCTATGTCAACGAGATGAAAAGGCTGTGCGATGAAAACGGTGCAAAGCTTCTGTTCATAAGCACTCCGAGCACAATAAACTGGAACAGAAACAGACACGATGCCGCGCAGAAATTTGCAGACGAAAAAGGTATTGACTTTATCGACCTGAACCTTAAGACCGACGAAGTGCCGATAAACTGGGCAACGGATACAAAAGACGGCGGCGACCATCTCAATTTCACGGGCGCGGTAAAGGTTACTTCGTTTTTCGGCAGCTATCTGTCCGCCACGGGACTGTTCACGGACAAACGCGGCAACACCGATTTTTCTCACTGGAACTCCGACGCCGACAGTTTCACAAAAGGCACGGGTGCCGCATTGTAAATAAAAGAACCGGTATATAAACCGTATCGCAAAAAAGCGGTGCGGTTTATTCTTTTGCACCCGAAAAAAGTTACTTTGTTTCCGGTCCGGGTGCCGATAGACACATTTTTTGGGTTTGCAAATTCGGTTGGTTTGTGTTATACTTGTTTTAAATTTTGCCGATTATAATAACAAAGGTTGTAACAAAAATCGAAAGGAGGAATCAGCGGTGCAAAAAGAACGTCTGTTTTCGTCGTTTCTCGACGGCACGGAAGCTCTCGGCACGATATGTTTGTCGGTGTTAAAGCGGATCCTCCATCTTATTTTCAGTATAACGCTGCGCCCCGTGTTATTCCTTTTTTCATGTGTTTTTTCGCTCATTCTCCGTTTCGGAAAGCTTGTGTCGGCAGGTGTTTCAAGGCAGCTTGACGGCGAAAAATACTTTACGGGACGACTGTTCAGGGCACTGAAACGGCTTGCGGTTGTGCTTTTCCGTTCGCCGCGCGAGTTTCCCGCACTTCTGTCTGATTATGTAAAAAAGGGTCTTAAACAGTATAAAAAGGTGTTCCGTTTTGCGCTGTCGCTGCTTATTCCTCTATCCTCCCTCGCTGCAATGCTTGTTGTGATAAGCACTTTTGCAAACGAAAATGTTGCACTGCAAATAAACGCGGGAGATGAAGTGCTCGGCTATGTTTCGGGCGAGGAGGAATATCTCGAGGCTCGCGACAAGGCGAAAAAAAGGCTCGGTCTGGGCGGCGGCAAATCAGAAAACACGGCGGACATGCTCCCGAAAATCACATACTCAATCGCTCTTATAAAGATAAACGAGTTTACAGGCTCGGATGTTCTTTGCGACAGACTTATCGAGCACTCCGAATCAAACATCGTGAACGCTTGCGGAATCTATATAAACGACGAATTTTTGTGTTCGGTCAAAAACGAAGCCGACGCAAAACGCGTATTCAATGCCGTTTTGGAGGAATATTCCTCCGATGCCGGCGACGCCATAGTATCTTTCGTACAGCACATTGACTATGTTGAAGGACTTTATCCCGACAACGATGTCGTTATGTGGGATTCCGTTAAGCTTGCAAAGACGGTAAGCTCCACAAGAGAGGCAAATGTATACCATACCGTGGAAAGCGGCGACAGTATTTCGTATATTGCAGACAAATACGGCATGTCGATTGACGAGCTTATAAAGCTCAACCCGGAACACACATATTCATATTCCCTCTCGGTCGGAGAAAAGTTGCTTGAAAAAAAAAAAAAAA
>OMRJ01000120.1 GCA_900313475.1 uncultured Eubacteriales bacterium
CGCGGCGAACCGTTCGCCAGTATCTCGATTCGGGCAGAATAGACGGCGTTGTGAATGTCAACGGGCGCACGCTTATTCCGTCGGCGGCGGAAAAGCCGTTCGACAGACGCAGACGGCAAAGCCGCTCGGAAATGTCAGCCCCGCCCGCAAACCCGTTTGTTTTGACGACATCACCGTTTAAACCGGGTGAAGCCGAAAAGCTTATAACCGAAACCGAGGACGAAGCCAAACGGACTATAGGCATTGCCGAGCTTGCATATTTGCGCGGAGACGCCGACACCGCATGCAGGCTGTGCAGAAGCCTCAGTGCTTCAGACAACATGGAAACGCGTCTCGGTGCCCTTCTTATCGACCTGCTCGCGGCGCTTTTCAAAGAGAGCGGCACAACTCCGGTCAACAATTTCCGTGATTTGCAGACGATTGCGAAAATCGCGGCGGAGCACCCGAAATACAAAAAAACGGGTGAGCTTTTCGGACTGTATCTCAACATCACCGTTCACAACCGCGGCGACATTGTTTTTCCGGAACCGGGCGTAGACGCGTTTTTGATGCCTGACGGGCTTAAGCCCATGGCAGTTTACGCTTATGCCCGATGGCTTCTTCTTGAGGGGTCGATCGGCCGCGCTATCGGTCTTGCCGAAAGCGCGCTCATCTTTATGCGCGAAAGCTACCCGGTGGAAGCGATATATTTAAGCCTTACGGTGGCTGACGGATATATAATGTCGGGCGATTGGAAAAAAGCGGAGCACTATTTCCGTTATGCCCGGAGTCTTGCCGCGCCGGACGGGATTCTGGCGCCGTTTGCCGAATTCCGTTATCTGCTCGCCGGGCTTCCCGAAAAATGCATGCGCAGAGAGGAACCCGAAATCTACAAACAAATACTCGACTTGTCGACGGTTTATTTCAAAAACTGGATAAACATACATAATATTCTGACGGGCGACACGGTGTCGTCAAAGCTCAGTCCCACCGAATTTAACGTAGCAATGCTTGCGGCAAGAGGCGTCACAAATAATGATATTGCCGAATGTATGAACATATCGGTTAATTCTGTTCGTACACATTTGCGTAACATTTTCAATAAACTGGGAGTATATTCCCGCAAAGAACTGTTTGATTACGTCATCCGCTGACCGAATATTACATACAAAGCGCCGTTTTTGGCGCTTTGTTTTTCGTCTAAAATAAATATTTCACGGGTGATGTTTACGTTTTTTTCATGTGCTATCATGGGAATTGTGAAGACACGCGTGCGATAACCGTCACGCGTCCTAAAGATTACATAAGGAGTACACGAAAAAAATGAAAGTCGACAAAAGTATGATGGTTCCCGTCGGGAATCAGAACTGCTACGAATATCTTATTGACTGCACGGCGGGCTACGGTCATGACTACAAGGCAATGCAGCACATGGACGCCTGCTATATGCGGTCTGAAATTCTGCACGATATTGATTGCTTCGCCGCTTACATGAAGCGTGCGCTCGGATTGAAAAAGGGTGATGTTTACACGGTTTTTATGCCTACGACGGTGCAGAGCATCATTTCGTTTTATGCGCTTAACAAAATCGGTGTAATCGTGAACTTTGTTCACCCGCAGCTCCCGCCGGAGGTGCTTAAAGAGGCGCTTTCGGAGTGCGGCTCCAAGGGTGTGATGATACTTGACCTTTTGAGCAAGGACTATGCAAAGGTTATAAACGAATCGGGGCTTCCCTGCCTCGTTTGCAGCAGCTCCGACTACGCTTCTCCCGTAAAAACAGCCGCATGCAAGGCAGGCGAGGGACTGATTAGGGCAATCTTCCCGAAGATACACAACCGCACAGCCTACAGAGACGCAATAAAGATGTACGCTCCCGAAGACGGAATTTCGGGTAATGCGGACGATATCGCCGTTTATCTCAACGGCGGCGGCACCACAGGAAAATCAAAGACGATAAAGCTGACCTCCCGCGCGATAAACGAATTGGCATGCCGTGTTTCAAAGCTTGACAGAATTCACGACACGGGCGAAGAAGCCGAAATAATCGTTTTGCCTCTTTTCCACTGCTTCGGTCTGTGCGTGGGCATTCACATGGCAATGTGCAACGCAGGCAGAATAATCCCCATGATGCAGTTTGACGCAAAGCTGTTTAACAAGCTTATGCGCAAAAACACCGTTATCGCTGTGGTCGGCATTCCCGTAATGTTTAAGAAGCTGCTTAAGAGCAAAGACTTTGACGGTCCGTGGCTTAAAAACATCCGCATGATGTTCTGCGGAGGAGACGACTGCTCCGACAACTTCCTCGACGAGTTTAACGCCGTGCTCGAAAAGAACGGCGCGCCCGGAAAGCTCCGCCAGGGCTACGGTCTTACCGAGGTCGGTTCGGTTTGCACCGTCAACAGCAACTGGGAATATCGCAGAGGCTCGATAGGCTGGCCGCTTGAGGGACTTAACGTTCAGATCTGGAACGACGATCACCGGGAGGTTCCCGACGGCGAGGTCGGCGAGATAGTGATATCCGGCCCCACGATAATGTCGGGCTACTATCATCAGGGCGGAGAGGAAAACGAAGGGCTTTACATAGATGAAAACGGCGTAAAATGGGTGCTTTCGGGCGACCTCGGCTATCGCGACCCGAAGCCCGATCCCGAAACGGGCAAGCGCTACTTCTATTTCTCGGGCAGAAAGAAACGCGTGATTATAATTTCCGGCTACAACATCTACCCCACCGACGTCGAAAAACGTCTTCAGGATCAATTTGCCTATCTCAAAAACTGCTGTCTCGTAAAGGGCTTTGACGAAAACGGAAAAATGATACTGCGTCTCTATGCCGATCTGCGCGAAAACGGTGACAAAGAAGTCTATAAGCGCGAAATGACCGAATTTGTTGAAAGAAATTTCTCGCGATTCTCCGTGCCGCGTGAAATCGTGTTTATGGACAGGCTTCCCGAAACTCCGCTCATGAAAATTGACTTTATGAAGCTCACGCAGAAAACTCCGGCAGACCCTGTCTTTGCATAAAAACTGTACAATATCAAACAAACGTCCGATAACTATTACGCCAATAACGGCGTAATAGTTATCTCTTTTTCTTGGATGTTATTTGGTGATTTTGTACAATAACAATCACGCGATTTATATCTTGATATCCGTTTTCTCCGCAGAGATTAAAAGAAAATCTACGCAGCGGCGAAACAGCGTCGGTTTTACTTTTTTACATAAAAGCTTGAATTATTTTTGTACACACACAAAAAACTACTGAATAGTTGTTACTTTCACCAAAGCGCCGCTTCTTTTTTTGTAGCGTCCGTGCATTTATTTTCAGCCGAGATAATTGTATAATATTTATGTGTATACGCGGAAATATAATTCGCGGCAACAACAAATCAGGAAAAGGAGAACTCTCGCAATGAAGAAAATCGCAAAACGATCATTGGCGGTGCTTTTGTCGCTGCTGATGATACTCACATCCTTTGCGGCTGCATCGGCAGAGCTCATTGAAACGGTCGGCTCCGGCTCCATGGTGCTCTATGTGCCCGAAGCCGTGTACCTTGCACCGAGCAGCGCAGGCTCCGTTACCGCACAGTGGTATCTCAACAACACCGACGGGAGCGGAAACTACTCTTACGCGCGAGGCGCGGAAAGCACGGGCAAATTCTATTTTCACTGCTCAAAAGCCACAAGCATCTCGGTGTCGGCGTCATTTGAAAGCGGTGGCAGTCTTTCGAACCTTACTACTTCGACAGGCAGCGCAACACTCAATGACGACAACTTCCAAATCACTGCAAACAACACGAATCAGATGATAACCTGGCGCGTTGACTACACCTGCAACGACGGCGTGACAAGAACCGCATGGGCATACACCTATGTTTACAAGCCGAACAGAATACCCACCGGCGTTGCCTCTGAAACGGAGAGCGACAAACACGGAAACAAAAAGTATGACTACCACGGCTTTGTCTCCGTTCTCTGGGGAGCAAACGGCTATGACGAAGGCCAAACACAGGGTAATGAACAGGCAAA
>OMRJ01000031.1 GCA_900313475.1 uncultured Eubacteriales bacterium
AGAACTCCGTGTTTCCGGACAGCCAGTAAAGCGCCGCGGCGCTTCCCGCAAGTCCGCCCGCAATTGCCATTGAGAGGATTATGTTGCGTTTATCGTTAATGCCTGCGTATTTTGCCGCATGGCGGTTGCCGCCGCACGCCTTAAGCTGATAGCCGAGCGTAGTTTTATTCATCACAATATACATTATTACTGCAATTATTATTGCTATGATAATGCAGCCGTTGACCTGCGAACCGGGAAAGACCTTGTCCAAAAGCATCTTTGATGTGGCAACGCCGTTTGAGGTTGTTTTGCATACATATGCAGCCTTGCCCGCCTCGGATGCATTCTGGAACTGTTTGTTCGCATCAAAAAACCATGTTACGAGGTTTGCCGCGATCCAGTTCGTCATGATGCACGCGATAACTTCATTGATGTTCAAAAGTGCTTTGAGGAGTCCGGGCACCGCGCCCCATACAGCGCCTGCGGCAATTCCGCCCAAAAACGCGAGTATCCATATTATAACCGGAGAAACAGACGTTGACGGAATCGAAAGAGCTATGGCAAGCGTCGCAGCCGTACCCATGAGATACTGTCCCGACGCACCGATGTTGAAAAGACCCGTTTTATACGCGACAGCAACCGAAAGCCCCGTTAGAATTATCGGTGTTGCTCTGAATAGCATATCACCGAAGTTTGTAGGGTTAAAGCCAAAGGTAAGCTCGCCGGCAGCATCACGTCCGGTGCTCAAAACGCCGAAGAATACCAGGCGGATACCCTCCCATGCGGAACGCGCGTCGATTGAATCGCTGAATAATGCAACTACGGAGACTATAATACTGCCTATTGCCATACCTATGGCAATGGATATAAGCGATGAAAGAACCGTTTTTGTACCGTCGCGGTTAAAAAGTCCCGGTTTGGCACCCGCTTCATTCAAAAGCGGCGAAATACTTGCATTTTTATTCTTCATTGTTTGCACCTCCGTCATCCCTCTTTGCACCGGACATATAGAGTCCGAGTTCCTCGGAGGTGGTCTTTTTCGGGTCAAATTCACCCACTATTTCGCCCTCATACATAACGAGAATGCGATCCGAAAGACTCATTACCTCGTCAAGCTCAAGCGAAACGAGAAGAATCGCCGCGCCCCTGTCACGCTCCGCAACAAGTCGTGCATGAATAAATTCTATTGCACCGACATCAAGACCGCGTGTAGGCTGCACCGCAATAAGCAGAGGCTCCTGCCTGTCTATCTCACGTGCGATTATCGCCTTCTGCTGATTGCCGCCCGACATACTGCGGGCGGTCGTCACCGCCCCCTGTCCCGATCTGACGTCAAAGCGGTCGATAAGCTCATCGGCATATTTACGCACTTCGCCGAAACGAATAAAGCCCATTTTCTGAAAACGCTTATCGTTGAAACTCTGCAAAACAAGGTTTTCCTCAAGGGAACCCGAGAGCACAAGTCCGTGCTTGTGTCTGTCCTCCGGAATATGCGAAACACCCGAATCGTTTCTTTTTTTTACGCTGCTGTGTGTAATGTCTTTACCGCACAGCTTTATCGAACCGCCGGTAACTCTGTCAAGTCCTGTGATGCCGTGAACAAGCTCCGTCTGACCGTTTCCGTCGATTCCCGCGATACAGACGATTTCCCCCGCTCGCACATCAAAGCTCACTCCCCTGACGGCATTATTTTTATGAAGCTTCGACGGAACGGTGAGATTTCTTACCTCAAGCACTGTTTCGCCCGGTTTTGCCTCGTCCTTATCTATTTCAAGCTGAACGGGTCTTCCGACCATCATATTCGAAAGCTCCTGTTTTGTGACATCGGCGGTGTTTACCGTGCCGATGCACTTGCCCTTGCGGAGCACCGTTACACGGTCGGAAACCGCCATTATCTCATTGAGCTTGTGAGTGATAAAAAGAATGGATTTGCCCTCTTTTGCAAAACCGCGCATTATTTCCATGAGATCGTCGATTTCCTGCGGTGTAAGCACCGCCGTAGGCTCGTCGAAAATAAGAATTTCATTGTCGCGATAGAGCATTTTGAGTATCTCAACACGCTGCTGCATTCCTACGGTTATATCTTCAACCTTAGCGTCGAGATCAACCTTAAGTCCGTATTTCTCGCAAAGAGCCGCAACCTGTTTCTTTGCCTCTTTCTTTTGCAGAAATCCGAATTTTGTAGTCTCCGCGCCGAGAATAATATTGTCAAGCACGGAAAAAACGTCGACAAGCTTAAAGTGCTGATGCACCATACCTATGCCGAGCGCCGTTGCGTCGTTGGGGTCGTTTATTTTAACGACCTCGCCGTTTTTCTTGATTGTGCCCTTTTCGGGTTGATAAAGTCCGAAAAGCACCGACATAAGAGTCGACTTTCCCGCGCCGTTTTCACCGAGAAGCGCATGTATCTCGCCGCGGCGAAGCTGAAGCGTGATATCGTCATTTGCGATGATTCCGGGAAACTCCTTTGTGATGTGGAGCATTTCAATTATATAGTCATTTTCTTTTGGCAATTTGTTCACATCCGTTTTTTATTTTCAGGAAAATGTAAAACGCTGTATCCCGCATCAGACATATCGGAAATAAATCCGATCCGGAATAAATACTTTGAAATAAGCAAAAGGCGGGACCGCTGCACACAAATGCAGAAGTCCCACCTGTAAGCAATGCTTATTTAACGATGGTGAGGTTTACGTTTGCAAACGCGCCCTCCGCAAGCTTCGTGTAGTCACTGTCGATCTTAACACTGCCGTCTTTGATTGAAGCCAAGAGCTTGTTGTAGTCATCAACAGTGTAGTTCTTGAAGCCCCATGTTGCCGTGGGAAGACCTACTGCGTCGTTGTTTGCGCCGAGAACGGTGGAAACGCCGCCGAGGGTATCAAACTGACCGTTGTAGAACTTATCGAGAGCAAACATAACGGACTCGCGAAGACCCTTTGTTGCGGAAGTAATAACGGTGTCGTTCTGTGAGGACTGGTCAACGTCAACGCCGATGACCTTGCCGTCGTTGGCACCCGCTGCCTCAAAAGCGGACTGACACATGTTGCCGCCGCAGCAGAAGATGACCTCTGTGCCGTTGGAATACCAGCCGCTGAGCATGGTCTGAAGGTCGGGCGAGGGTGAGAAAGAAGCGCCGAAAGACCAGCTGTACTTCATTTCAACCGTCTTGTTGAGCTCCTTGGCAGCATCGTTTGCGCCCTGAACAAAACCGTAGCCGAATCTGCAGCAAGCGGGATTTTCTCCGCCGCCGCCGCCCGTGAAGCCGAGCTTTGAATATCCGTCTTTAACGGCTGCGTAACCTGCAAGATAACCGGACTGCTCCTCCTGGAAGGAAATGGGAGCAACGTTCTTGATTTCCTTGCCTGCGATACCCTTTCCTTCTGCATCCTTTTCGGAATAGAGAGTGTAACCGTCGATGAAAACGAACTTAACATCGGTAAACTCCTGTGCAGCCTTTGTAAGAGCCGTTTCCTGAAGGAAGCCTGCACAGACAACGATCTTTGCGCCTGCGTCGGCAGCAGCCTTCATGGCGTTAAATCTGTCATCATCGGTAGCCTTATCGCCGTTTGCGGGCTGATAATACTTATAGGTTTTGCTGTTTTCGGAAGCATATCTCTTTATACCTTCCCATGTGCCCTGGTTAAAGGACTGGTCCTTAAGAGAACCGACATCGGTAACGAAAGCGATCTCATATTTACCGTCAGCCGACGTTGCGTCGTCTTTAACGGCATTGTAATCAAATTCGGTAACCTTGTCGCCGGCTTTTGTTGTGCCTGTTACATCGGGGTTAGCGGAATCGGTGGGATCTTTTGAATCCTTGCAAGCCGCAAGACCGAGGCAAAGGAGCATTGAAAGTGCGATAAGTACTGCAAGTACTTTTTTCATGGTTTACATCCTCCTAAATAATAACGTACGGGCGTTTTCAGCCTGTCGCATAACAGATATTACCATATAACAGGCTTGTTTTCAACGCTTTTTTGTAAATTTTTTCAAATTATTTCTACATTGTAACCATTGAATTGTTATAAGAGAATTTTAATCCTCCGTGTTCATATATTCCGGATTAAACGAAAACGGCAGCAATTCTTCAAGCGTAAGCTCCTTGAACGTGTTCTCCGAAGTCATGATGATAATCGGAAACTCCGGCGGGCAAAACTCGGCGAGAACCTGACGGCATACTCCGCAGGGCGGAAACATTCCGCTTATTATACCGTCCCTGCCGCCGCACACCGCAAGCATTTCAAACTCCGTCTCTCCCTCGCTTACAGCCTTGAAAACCGCTGTGCGCTCCGCACATACTGTGGGCGTATACGAAGCGTTTTCGATATTGCATCCTGTGAAAACACGTCCGCTGCGGCACATAAGCGCAGCGCCGACCTTAAATCCGGAATAAGGAGTATACGCGTTGTCCTTAGCCTTTACGGCAAGCTCACAAAGCTCTGTTTTGTTCATTTCGCTTTCTCCTTTCATCAAAGCAGCGACGTTCCCGCACAGTCGAAGCCGGTGCAGAGAAGCTTCGCGACCGTAGCCGCGATATCGGCAAACGTGGAGCGCGTACCGTAATTTTTCGCGGGAAGTGATCTTGAATAAACAATAAAGGGTGTGTATTCCCTGCTGTGATCCGTGCTTGCGTCTCCCGGGTCGCACCCGTGGTCTGCGGTTACCATCAGAACATCATCGTCTCGCATTTTTGATGTAAACGACGGCAGCCAGCCGTCAAACTCAGCAAATGCCTTTGCATAACCGTCGATATCCTGACGGTGACCGTAAAGCATGTCGAAATCGACAAGATTCGTAAAGCACAAACCGTCAAAATCTTTGTCGAGCGCTTCAAGCGTCTTTTGCATTCCCTCCGTATTGGAACGGGTAAAAACATGCTCCGTTATACCGCGTCCGGCAAAAATATCATAAATCTTTCCGATCGCATACACGTCTTTTCCGTTTTTTTTGAGTGCGTCCAGCAATGTGTCCGACG
>OMRJ01000026.1 GCA_900313475.1 uncultured Eubacteriales bacterium
ATTTGCATTTGGGACGGAATGAGCAATGAAATGATAGAGGGACAGTATCTTCCGTTTATTCTTGACTATCAGGATCTGCCCTGTGTATGGATTAACAGTACGGACGGTCAGGCTGTTTTATCCGCTGCCGAGCGTCACACGGAAGCAACACTTACTCTTGAAGCCGAAAAAGAAAACAACTGCGAGACAGAGTCTTTCTACTGTATTCTTCCCGGAAAAAACACATCGGAAGCAATAATAATCAATACTCATACCGACGGCACAAACTGTATTGAAGAAAACGGGCCGATCGCCATGCTCTCAATGTTGAAATATTACGCAGCAAAAGAACTTGAACGAACACTGATTTTTATCTTTGCAACAGGGCATTTCCGTCTTCCGGATTTTAAAACGGCTGCAGGCGGCGGAGTGCAGGCTACATCTAAATGGCTCGCCGCACATCAGGATCTGTGGGACGGAAAAAAAGGACACATTAAAGCTGTTGCCTGCGTTTCGATCGAGCATCTCGGAAGCGTGATGTGGAAAGACCGTTTCGGCGTTTATCAAAAAGTCGGAAATGTTGAGACAGAGCTTGTTTACACGGGTAATAAAAAACTTGACGAAATATATTACAAATGCCTTGACGGTCGCGACAATGTCAACACCGTCACCTTGCGCGGACATAATTTCCTGCATTTCGGAGAGGGACAACCTCCCTTCAACTGCGGTATCCCCGAAATTTCGCTCGTCACGGCGCCCGACTGCCTTACAGTTATCAGCAAAAGCAATGAAATGGACAAGTTTGACATTGATCTTATGTATGAACAAACCGATACTTTTTTAAAGATAACCGATACTCTCCTCCCGATGCCGGCGAGTGAGATCGGTAAATGCGACGGCTATTCGTGGGTGTTTCCCGACGGTGAACCGTTTGTGTATAAGACTCTGAAAAAAGTATTTAAGAAAAATAAAACGGTGCATTGAAATGTCACAGTTTGCGTCAGAAACTTTTTATTTACTCTGACAGAGCCGTTAACATTTCGGACAGCCAAAAAATTAAATAACAAAAGTATTATCAAAAATAATAAACACGAAAAGACTATACTTCACAAAGCACTTAAATGAAATGCAAATGCGAAGTATAGTCTTTATGTTTTATTTTTCGGACTGTGCCGAAAACGACAGTCAACAGTCCGCCGGTTTAATTTTCAAGACCGAATTGCGTTATATTTTTTTTGATTCCCAACCCTTAAAGATATCATCAAATCTGTAAACATTATGTTCATCCTTTGAGTGGTTAGTGTACCAGACCTGTGCGAAGAAGGGGTTTGACTTTGCAATCTCGTCATAGTTCCAGACCTTTTCCGGCAGGTAGCATTCGGGGCACCAGTGTCCGCCGAGAAGAATAAGGTTGGGACTTGCTTCAAATTCAGCACCGCAGCAGCCGCACTTCCAACGAAGCTTTGTTACCATGTCGCCCTTCTTCATCTTTGTCGAAAGGCACTCGCCTCCTCTGAATTCGGCTGCCTTCTTCATATCGGCAAGACCAAGCTCCGAAAGAGGCTTTGTCTCATCATAACCGTGGTCAAGCTTATACTGCTCTGCCGCTTCATTGCTCTTGTCGGGACTTTCAAGCTTAAACTGTTCCCATTTTGAGGGGATTTTAAGATAGTCGGCATATGAACCGTAGTATGCGGACATGCGAACGGGATCCTTTGTTTTGACCCAATCAAGAGTGCCCCATTTCTCTGTCATTGCAATCTTTTTCATAAAAGGCTTTGCACAAGCGCCTATAAGCTTCTTAAACGGAATATACTTCGGGAGTCTGAAATAAAACTCACACTGGCTTGCAAGATAATCAAAATAGTCCTTTACGGGCATGTTTGCACGGAAATGGAGATACTGTTCAAGAAGATCGCCGTCGGCATAATACTGACCGTGGAAATTTTTTGTGGTAAACCAGTTGGGATCAAACAAGGTTTTGGGTGAACCCAATCCGATACAGCCGAGAAGAAGCTCTTCAAATTCAAAGTTTGTGAGACGATACTGCTTGCCTGAACCGATATTATAAAATTTTCTCCAGAAATCATCGGGAACATCAGTGGTGACAAAGTTGCACATAAGGCGTCCTGCGTCTTCTACGGTGCACCATTCAAGCATACCGTTAAGCGGTACATGATACATAATAGGCTCCATGTTGTGAAGAATTGCAGGATAAAGAATACCGGACTGGCGCATTACGACCCAGTGTTTGATACCGCTCTCTACAAAAACACGTTCTGCCATTACCTTAGAAATAGCATAGTGGTCATAGACGGATATTTTTATGGGATCTCCGCAGCGTCCCCAATGAATGGGATAATTTCTGTCGCCTGTTTCCGCAACGGAACCTATGTAGCATACCTTAATGTCATCTGCATTGGGCTGTGCGAGAACTGCTTTGCAAATGTTTTCGGCAGCACCTACGTTAACTTTTCTTGTTGTATAGGGTTTATAGTCAGCCTGCGGGGAAACCATTCCGCCGATGTGAAGAACATAATCGCACCCGGTGATACCCTTAAGAATCGAATCATAATCAAGGAAATCGCCCCAGATTATTTCAACATTCTTCTTGCCCATATAGGGAAGAAGAAGCTCTTTGTTTTTGTCGCTCGGTCTTGCAAGGAAATTAATCTTTATGTCCTTTTGTTTATAAAGCTCCTTGAAAGCCGCCCAACCCATCGTTCCGGAACCGCCGGTGAGAAATACAGTTTTCATTTGTTGTGCCTCCTCTGATGCATTTGAATACTATTTTATAACAGTTTTTTGTTAAAGTCTACAGAATTTAAATTATTCAACAATAAATTTACCGATTATTCAAAATTGTTAATTTAAAATTATACCGATTTTATTCCGTTAATCGCATCGGTTTTGAAGATAAAACTGCAAAGCCGTCCGTAAAACTGTTTATTCGGTTTTGTCATAAAAGCATCCGAAACGGAGAAATGACCCGAATCGAATGCACTTTAATACAAACTGTTTATGTCTGAGCGAATGTCTCAGTCAGCAGACTTTATCGGAAAAAAACGTGAAAAGTCCGAGCATTTTTACAAGCACACGCAGCAGTTTACCGAACGCAAGCGCGACTTTTGCCTGTGACTTTGACATTCCGCCCTCCGTCTGTGAAAGCAAGGATCCTTCCCGAAGGGTCATCTCCGCACAGGTAATGCTTGATGTCTCGTATGTTGAAAGGTTTTTTTCATCGAGGACAATAAGACGGGCGCCGCGAATATAATCTTTTCCGTATGAGTACAGCGTTGCACCGGCCGTATTGGTTATATTTATTCCGTTAAGTGTTACGGTATAATCGTTAACGTGGTCATGTCCGGAGAAAATTGCTTTAACGTCACCTGTTTCGACCATCGCGTCAAACTGACCGTAGTTGTAGTAACCGGGGCAGGGCGCTTCGAGGAGAAGACCGTCCTTTATTGCCGAAAGCTTGGGCAGATAAGTGTAGTGCACACCGTCAAAATCTTTGCCTGCCGAACCGAGGGACACCGTCGATTTACAGAACAACTGCTCAAAAGCCTCCTGCACAACAATATGCTGGAATGCCATTGCCGGGACTGTCATTCCGCCGTTTTCTTCCTTAAGCTTTGCTGCAGTGGCTTTATACCATTCGATCTGGTCGGGGTGTACGCAGTCGTATCCAACCTCTTTGCCGTTTTCGTCGGTTGCATACATGTTTGAATCAAACATATAGAGATTATATGCAACTCTTTTGCCGTCGGAGCTTTTTACGGTGAGGTTGTGAGTTCCGACGCCGGTCATATCCGACCCGTCGGCATTTGCGGCGTCAAAGCCGAGAAAAAACTCTCCGCCGAACTTTTGATACATCGGAAAAAGCTCTTCCCGTGTGTATCCCTGTTGCGCATCGTGATTACCGAAAACCTGAGTAAAATATGTTCCGCTGTCAACAAAAATGTCACACAGCTCTTTAATTGAAGCCTCTTTGTCTTCCATTGACGAAACAGTATTGTCTCCGCCAAGAACGACAAGATCCGGTTTATAAACCTCAAGTATTTCTTTTATAAACTGTTTCGCAGCGGGAACCATGGGATATACGTCCTGAATATCGGTCAAGTGTATAATTTTAAACTTTCCGTCCGAATTAAACTGCAATTGCTGCGACTTGGGTGCAGCCGAAGCGACAGCGACCGTTCCGAAAAGCACTAAGCATGCCAATAAAACGGACAGTATTTTTTTAGTCATAATAGATATCCTCTCTTTTTTACAATTTAAGTTCATCATAGCACGGTACGGTTATAAAGTCAAACAATAAATATTGAAAAGTTTTAAGAATTAACGTTCGCCTTCTGCGAGATATTTGTCAATAAACTCCAGTGCGGCTTCAATATTATCAGAATCATGCTCGATTTCTTTTGAAAACATCCGTGCCGTTTCGGCGAACGGAACATCCGATGAAAGTGATATAAAAGAGCATGCAATTGTTCCGAAGACAATAAACAAAGCATATTCAAGTACACTGTCGGTATTTATTCCCTTGAGCCAATATCTGTAAACAAGATACATATAGAATTGCAAATACTCTTTCCCACGGCTGTCGATTCGAAGATTTGATAAATCAAAATGTGATTTTGATGTTTTTTCGAGCATTTGCCTCCATTTTTCTTCGAGAATTTCACATCGGTCTTTAAGCATCGTGATATATTCGCCGACATATTTAAAAATATCGTACGGCAAACAGGCGTTACCGAAAAAACTTTCCGAGCGTTCAAAATCGAATGTTCCGATTTTTTCGTCAAAAAAAACCGTTTGTTCAATATCTGTCGCAAGATATATCGTGCCGGCAATCGCTTCAAACAAGTCGATTCCTCCGGTACTGATTTTTTTCAATATCATTTTTCTTGACTTTATCAGCATTGAAAGAAAAACGTCGTCTCCGCGGTATTCAGGCATCG
>OMRJ01000092.1 GCA_900313475.1 uncultured Eubacteriales bacterium
CGTCGCGTCGGACGGCAGCGGCAGCACACGCTCCGTCACAAAAACGCGCGCACCTTTAAGATAGGCGCTTTCGGCATAGTCGTGACCGTCCGTAAACGCACCCGTGAGCGCCGTAAACAGCTTGCCCGCCGATGCCTTGCGTGAATCGTATACAATGTCGTCTATCTCACGGTCGGAAAATGACGGAGAGGTGTATTTAACGTTTTTCAGCAGTTGAGATAAAAGCATAGATCCGTTCTCTCTTTTCTTTCGGTTTATATGTTATTGCAATCGTTTTTTTGCCGCGCGTAAATTCATATCAGCTCCGCAATAACGGAGTTTGAAACAAGACATCCGCTGTCGGTGAGCGTAATGCGTCCGCTGTGCTCCGAAATAAGCCCCGCCGATTCGAGTACATTAAGATTTTTCAGACTCTTTTCGGGAAGCCCGGAAATCAAGATGCCCGAATCGGTTCGCAGCGAAAGCATTATTTTTTCTTCATCGGTGCCGCCGATGCAGTCAAACACGGCTTTGTTTCCTTCGATGAAAGCATCGGTGTCGCGCTCGAAATAAAAGCGTTTGCCGCCGTAAAATGAGTGCGCCGACGGGCCTATGCCGATATACGGAGCGAGAGTCCAGTATTTCATATTGTGTCGGCTCACGTTGCCGTCAAAGCAGAAGTTTGATATTTCATATCGGCGCATGCCCTTGCTTTTCAGTCGGTCGCACATGAAAAGATACATGTCCGCCGTTTCGTCCTCGGTCGGCAGCTTAAGGCTGTCGCGCCTGCGGTAAAAAACCGTGCCTTCTTCTATCTGCAGCATGTAGCAGCTCAGATGCGTTATGCCGAGCGACAGCGCAAAATCGAGAGTGTACGCGAGTGTTTTTTCCGTTTGCATCGGTATGCCGAGCATCACGTCAAGAGAAATGTCGTGTATTCCCGCCCGCCGTGCGCTTTTTACAGCCGCCTTAACATCATCGGCTCCGGCCGTGCGTCCGAGCGCGCGTCTTTCGGCGTCGACTGCGCTCTGCATGCCTATGGACACACGGTTAAATCCCGCTTGAGCGATTCCTCCGAAAAACGTGTCGGGGGACTTAAGCGACGGATTGACCTCCGCCGTTATTTCGGCGTTATTGTCCGTCGTAAAATTATTCATGACCGCCGACAGCATGTCGGCAAGCCGCTTTTCACCCATTACGGACGGAGTTCCGCCTCCGAAATAAACGGAATCCGCCTTCTCGGCGCGTGCGCTTTCGTCTACGAAACCGGACAGCCGCCGAAGCGTTTTTATCTCGTCCGTGACCGCGTCCGTATAGGCATCCGCTTTTTCCTGCGTGCGGAGCGAATAAAAGTCGCAGTAGGGGCATTTTGAACGGCAAAACGGGATATGAATATATATTCCCGTGTTCTGTGTGGGATTCATTTTCAGTTGTCGCCGTCGTCGAGCTTGAGAATAGCCATGAACGCCTCCTGCGGTACCTCCACGGTGCCGAATTGACGCATGCGCTTTTTGCCCTCTTTCTGCTTTTCGAGCAGTTTTTTCTTTCGCGTGATGTCGCCGCCGTAGCATTTCGCAAGCACGTCCTTGCGCATAGCCTTTATCGTTTCGCGGGCGATGATCTTGCCGCCTATCGCGATCTGAACGGGAATTTCAAACATCTGGCGCGGAATGTTGTCTTTAAGCTTTTCCGCTATTTTACGCGCTCTCGGATATGCCTTTTCCGAGTGGATTATAAACGACAGCGCGTCGATAAGATCGCCGTTGAGAAGCACGTCAAGCTTCACGAGGCTTGAACGGACGTATTCCTTAAGCTCGTAGTCAAACGACGCATAGCCGCGCGTGCGCGATTTGAGAGCATCGAAAAAGTCGTAGATTATCTCGTTGAGCGGCAGCTCGTAGTGGATGTCCACTCTGTCCGCAGAGAGGTAATTCATGTTTTTGAAGGTGCCGCGTCTGTCCTGACACAAGTCCATTATTGTGCCGACATATTCGGGCGGCGCATAAATATGCGCGTCGGTTATCGGCTCCTCAACATAGTCGATTATCGCGGGGTCGGGGTAGTTGGTGGGGTTGTCTATTTCAACCGTGCTGCCGTCGGTGAGGTGAATTTTATACACAACTCCGGGCACGGTGGTGACAAGATCGAGGTCGTATTCGCGTTCGAGACGCTCCTGAATTATCTCAAGGTGCAGCAGTCCCAGAAAGCCGCAGCGGAAGCCGAAGCCGAGCGCGCCCGACGTTTCCGGCTCAAACGACAGCGCCGCGTCGTTGAGACGGAGCTTTTCAAGCGCTTCACGCAGAGCCTCATAGTCTGCGCCGTCGGCGGGATATACTCCGCAGAAAACCATCGGGTTTACTTTTTTATATCCCGGCAGCGGTTCGGCTGCGGGGTTCTCGGCGGTCGTCACCGTGTCGCCCACGCGCGCGTCCACAACGCTTTTTATCGACGCTGTTATGTAGCCGACTTCACCCGCTTTTATTTCGCCTGCGGGGACGAGCGACAGCGCCGACATGCGTCCGACCTCCACAACGGTAAACTCCGCTCCCGTTGCCATCATTCGCATTGTGTCGCCTGTTTTGAGCGTGCCGTCCATAACGCGCACATATACGATAACACCCTTATAGTTGTCATACACCGAGTCGAAAACAAGCGCCTTGAACGGCGCGTCGTCGTCTCCCTCCGGGCACGGTATGAGCTTAATCACCTGTTCCAACACGGCGGGCACGTTTTCACCCGTTTTTGCCGAGACGCGCGGCGCCTCGGAACAGTCGAGTCCGATTATCTCCTCTACGTCGGCGCACACCCTGTCGGGGTCGGCGGCGGGAAGATCTATTTTGTTAATGACCGGGACAAGCTCCAGATCGTGGTCGAGCGCAAGATAGGTGTTTGCAAGCGTCTGCGCCTCAATGCCCTGCGA
>OMRJ01000111.1 GCA_900313475.1 uncultured Eubacteriales bacterium
CGAAACGACAGAAGAACGAACGAGCGTCTCTTCCCACGGTAAGTTTTTTACATCCTCGTAACTGCACATGGCTCCCGTGCCGCTGATTGTAAGCAGACCGTCGCTGTCAAGAGTGTATGTAACATTGTCTCCGCACTTGCCGCTGTCAACTATCGTTGCGGCTTCGGCTTTCGGTGCAAGCGAAAACCTGTCGATTCCGAGTTTTTCGGCAGTTAACACGCCTGTGCACAGGCACAAAAGCACTGCAAAAAGTGTCAAAATCTTTTTCATTTTTTAGCTCCTTTTTACCGACAAACGCAAAATACGTCCGCCGTTTCTACATGCGATTTGATGTTGCACCAACCCGCGCACCCCGAAAGCGCTGTGTTTTCGGGGCTGCTTTGTGTGAGGTTAATTCTTTACCAATGTTTTTTTCCGCATTCGCAGAACTCGTTTATTTTGAACAATTTATTGAAAAATCTGATGATCATCCAGAAAAATTGCGAAAATTTGTTTGTAGAATGGCAGATATGCGAGCAGCTTTGAACCGGAACATCGACGGATTCGCCGCAGATATCGCATTTGCCGTCACCGTTTTTATCGGAATGACCGAGCGGTTTCACCTCACTGTCGGAGAATGTGTAATTGCACACCTTGCATGTGTGCACCGTGCAGCCGCTCTCCGTGCATGCGGCGGGTATAACGGTATCAACATAGCTGTGTCCCGTCGGCTCGGTTTCACTGTCTGTCATGACATAGCTGCAAACCGTGCATGTATGTTTTGTGTAACCGCCCTCCGTACACGTTGCGGGAGTGATTTCATCCGCATATCTGTGTCCGATCGGCATTGTCTCATTAACCCTTTCAACATAGCTGCAAACCGTGCAGGTACGTTTTGTGTAACCGCCTTCGGTGCACGTTGCGGGAACATATTCTTCGACAAAGCTGTGTTCAAGCGCGGGGATGTCGTCACATGTAAACGCGCCGCAATGTGAACAGACTTCAATATGCCAGCCGTCGGAGGCACAGGTCGGTTCAACGTGACGTTTTTCGACAAAATCATGTCCGACTGCGGGCATAACAACTTCCTCTTCAGCCGAGCAGTAACAGCAAAAGCGCATTTTTTTGCCGCTGTTCGTGCATGTGGCATAAGGCGGTTCGTCCTCGCTCAAACAGTTTATCCACTCATGCCCGTCGGAACAATCGGATATCCGAACATGGTTTATTCCGTTTTCTTCTGCATATTTCCATGCCGCCGACTCCGGATTGCAGTGGATTTTTACTGTTTCCGAAAGCCACCAATTGCTGATATCCACCTCATTATCTTCAATTACAATATTTCCGACGATATCCTGATAACAAAATCCGGGTTCAACATATACGTCGCCGTCGGGAGTATTTTCGGCTCTTTCCGGAATAAAAATGTATTCCAAGCTCGTTTCCCGGAATGCAGATTGGTGAATTCGCTTTAAGCGACTGTTTTCCGCAAATCTCACTCTTTCCAATTGCAGGCAACGATCAAATGCATGATAATCAATAATTTCAACACTTTCGGGAATGAGCACTTCGGAAATTTCGCATAAATTGAATGAAAGATTCCCGATGCATTTAATTCCGTCGGGGAATACAGCCTTCGTACGCCCCATGGGATAACGCGCTAAGTACGTTCCGCTTTTATCACAGAGCACACCGTCGACCGATGAATATCCGGTATTATCTTCGCTGACGTCAATATTCTGCAAATTACAGCATTTAACCGCAAACAAAAACATGCCATCGTAAAAACATGCGTCCGAATTTAATCCCGCGCCGAGCTTAATATCCGTAACTGCGGGGCAGTCATAAATCATTTCCCTATCGGCATATGTTACACAGTCGGGGATTTCAATGCGTGTTACGGTGCGGTAGTTTTCATAAGCGTTTGTCCCGATTTTCGTCGCGCTCTCATGAAGCGTGCCGTCGTATGCGGCTTCGGGCATTTTCACAAGCATACCGTCCTTTGTATACAGCGCGCCTTTGTATGAGAACAGCGTCTCGTTGCCGTCGGCAACCGTTATTTCTTCAATCGGCGTTGTGCCCGTAAAGATTCCGTTCATATTGGATATCTTTGCTGTCGAAGGCAGGCTTAAGCGCTTGATGCCGGAATCGTAAAACGCTCCGAATGAGATATCGGTAACTCCCTCCGGAACCGTAAGCTCTTCAAGCTTTTCCAACCCTGTGAACATATGGTAGGCAAGCTCCATTTCCGTTACTGATTCCGACGCAGGTATAATTTCGACATGCTCGATATCATCCTTAAACAAACTGTATGCGGGCGCGTAGTTGAAGTACGTCGTTTTATTTTCCGTAAGGTAAATCTTAAGTGTTTTTGCGGCAATATCTACCTCCCAGCTGCCGCCGTCGGCGAAAGAACCGGAGGTCGGCTGATAGCCGGCATCGTCATTGAGATAATACAGACGACCTTTCCCGTCGCACAGGCTTTGCTCCGCAGAGCCTGAATTGCAATATATCTTAACAAACGGCGATGCTCCGGAGCTCTCACGATCGCCATCGCTGAGAATCATATATCGTTCAAGAAATATTGCAGCTTCCAGGGAAACGATGTTATAACCATACTCTTTATTTGCGCATTTGGCAATTTTCCCGGCAAGGATGTTATTATAAAAGTAATCGTCCGACATAGTAACAGCATAAAGCCCGCATTTTACACTTAATTCAGAAAGAACCGAAGCTTTTTTTGCCGACGCATACGTATCAAAAGACACCATTTTGTCCGACGCCGTAATTGTATCGGAATAGTTTATTATTTTTTCAATTGAAAATGACGTTCTTAACAGGAACCAAAGTGCCGATGCCCCTGCCGAAAAGGAATCGTCTTCGACATTGAAGTAATCCACCGCGTCCGCAGGAATAATAAGCTCTTTCAAACCGGTAAGCAAACCAAAAGCACCGCATTCAACCACAGTGTCGGCAGTACCGGGCCAAATTAGTTTTTCCAAGTCAAATAAAGAATAAAATGCGCCGTCTTTGATTCTTTTCAATGACTTCGGAAAAGCCAATTCTTTCAACGAATAACATCCGCTGAAAGCTGCTTCGCCTATTTCTTCAAGCGAATCGGGAAATGTTACGTTTTCAAGCGCAAAACAGCATTCAAAAGCAAAATCACCGATTTTTTTGAGCGATTGCGGAAGCAACACGCTTTTAATGCCGTAACAATATCCGAACATGCTGTCTGCAATCGAAGTAATGCCTTCGCGCAAAACAACACCGGTTATATGATCTTTATACAACGACCACGGCACGGATTGATTTACGACATTAGGCAAATCACCTTCGCCGGACAGCTCAAGC
>OMRJ01000095.1 GCA_900313475.1 uncultured Eubacteriales bacterium
CTATCAGCAGCTCCTCGTAGAGCTTTTCGCCGGGTCGCAGTCCCACTTCTTCGATTTTAATATCCTTATCGGGAACAAGTCCCGAAAGCCTTATCATGTTAACCGCAAGATCGTATATTCTGACGGGCTTCCCCATATCAAGGACAAACAGTTCGCCGTGCTTTGCCATCGCTCCCGCTTCGAGCACAAGCTGAGCCGCTTCGGGAATGGTCATGAAATATCTTATAATGCGCCTGTCTGTCACCGTTATAGGGCCGCCTTCCTCAATCTGTTTGCGAAACAGTGGAATGACCGAGCCGTTGGAGCCGAGCACGTTTCCGAAGCGCACCGCAACAAACTTTGTTTTGCTGTCGCGGCGGCATTGTATAACTTTCTCGCACATACGCTTTGACGCGCCCATAATATTGGTGGGATTAACAGCCTTGTCGGTGGATATCAGCACAAATTTGCCGACATCGTATTTCTCGGCGGCATTTGCGGTGTTATATGTTCCGAGAACATTGTTTTTAACGGCTTCGGCGCAGCTTTTCTCCATGAGCGGCACATGCTTGTGCGCGGCTGCATGCAGCACCACCTCGGGGCGAACCGCTGCAAATAACCTCGTCAAGGCGCTTTTCGTCCCGCACGGAGCCGATATAGACCTCCAAATCAAGCGTCTGTCCGTATTTTCTTTCCAATTCCTGTTGAATGTCATAGGCATTGTTTTCATAAATATCGAATATCACTATTTTTTTAGGCGAAAGCTTTGATATCTGACGGCAAAGCTCCGAACCTATCGACCCGCCGCCGCCCGTAATAAGCACGGTCTTGCCTTTGTAATAATCTTTCGAGAGAGTATTGTCAAAGCTGATACTCTCACGTGACAAAAGATCCTCAATGCTGAGCTCCCGCAGCTCACGTCTGCGTTCGGTGTTGCCCTCGTCGCCCAACGGATAATCGTATATTTTGACCTTGCACCCGGTAAGCACATAAAGATCATAAAGCTTTTGCCGCTTTTCTCCGTCCGCTCCCGGCATCGCTATCACTATCTCCTGAACAGGCATAGCCTTGACCGTTTCGACGATTTTGTCATCCTCAAGAATAACAGGAAGTCCGTTCAGCATCTGACCCGATTTCTTTTTATCGTTATCGATAAAACAAATAGGCTTATAGTGAGCCTTCGGATTACGCGTAAGCTCATTCGCGAGCAGCGCGCCGACGTTGCCCGCGCCGACTATGGCTATTTTAATGCGGTGCTCTCTGCCGTCATGCGGCTTTCCGTTATTCTTCTTCGCGTAAATTATTTGATAAATAAACCTCATCGTCATCGCGGCAAGGCAGTTGAGCGCGGATATCATTGCCGTCATTCCGAAGCCCATGTTGAGACTCGGCACGATAAAGCGCGTACCGAAAATGACAACAAACGCCGCGGCATCGGCAGCAACGAGCCTGAAATACGTCCCGGCAGATGCATAGCGCCATATATTGCCGTATATTTTCAACAGATACCGCATAATAAAAATGACCGCTGCCGAAAAACAGAAAAAGCTCCCGATAAGCTTCGGTGTAATAAAAACGGGCATTCGAAGCGTATCGCTTGAGCCGAAAAACATCGACACTGCATAGACGGCGGAAAAAACGCCGAAATCGGCAAGAAAAAGATTTATTTTTCTGCTCCGTAAAACCATAAAATCATCCTTGAAAAAATTTCAGACCTTTCGGGAAACAACCGCTTACAATACGTTATTCTTTAATTTCCATATGATCGAGCGCATATTGCAAAGCCATGCTTATCAGTTCATTTCGCGACCGGTTCGTTTTAGCTGCAAGAGAATTGTATTTTTCCTGCAAATCTCTGTCTATTCTGATTGTCATGGTTACGGATTTATCTTCCTTCGGTGTCACAACGAACTTCTCCATTTGAAATTCCTCCGTTTTATTTAACAGTACCATTATAGTATTAACGGCAGCTATAAGACTATGACACAAAACTGAATTAAAAAATCAATATGTTTTTGTGTTACGTTAATAAAACTTTCTCGTGTGCGTTCATGCGCGTTTCGGTTGAAAAATGCTTTTCAAATCATAGAAAAATAATTTAAAATACAAAACACCGAACTATTGTACTTGTTTTTTCCGCAACAGATGTGGTAATATAAAAAAGCAAAATTATTTTCCGTCAGGAGGAAAGAATAATTTATGAACACCGGATATGCAATATCGCAATACCCTGACGCGGCAGAAATAAACCGCAAACTCAACGAGCTTATCAAAAAGCCTATTTACACCATCACCCCCGAAGCACTTGCTGCTTATGAGAGAGACTATTTCGACGCAAAATGCTCAAAGTCGAAAGAAATGATAGAAAAAGCAAAACAGATAATTCCCGGCGGGGTTCAGCACAACCTTGCTTTCAATTATCCGTTCCCGCTCGTTTTCACAAAGGCGGACGGATGCTTTCTGTATGACCTTGACGGCAACAGATACTATGACTTTTTGCAGGCAGGCGGTCCCACCGTGCTCGGTTCAAATCCGCCGGAGGTGAGAGAGCAGGTAATCGAGCTGCTCAACACATGCGGTCCGTCAACGGGACTTTTCCACGAGTTTGAATATAAGCTTGCGAAAAAAATATCCGACAGCATGGAAACGATCGACATGTTCCGCATGCTCCAGTCCGGCACGGAGGGATGCATGCTCGCAGCGAGAATCGCGCGTCTTGCGACCAAAAAGAGGAACATCGTAAAAATGGGCGGCGCTTACCACGGCTGGAGCGATCAGCTCGGCTACGGCATAAGAATACCGGGAACAAAGTTCACGCAGGCGAACGGTGTTCCCGCAAGGATAATGAGAGATACGCAGGAGTTTTTCCCCGGCGACCTCGATTCACTCGAAAAAGTGCTCCGCAGGAACATGCTCCGCGGCGGCACTGCAGGCGTATTCCTTGAGGCAATAGGTCCCGAAAGCGGCTCACGTCCCGTTGACATCAACTTCTGCAAGGGTGTTGAAAGACTCTGCCGCAAATACGGCGCACTTCTTATTTTCGACGAAGTCGTTACAGGCTTCCGCATCGGCATGGCGGGCGCACAGGGTTATTTCGGATGCTCCCCCGATCTCACCGTTTTCGGCAAGGTCATAGCCGGCGGCTACCCCGGAGCGGGCGGCGTCGGCGGCAAGAGAGAATATATGAAGTATCTCGGCGCGGGTCTTGACGGCGCGGTTAAAGTCAAAAAGGCTTTCTGCGGCGGCACACTCTCCGCAAATCCGCTGAGCTGCGCGGCAGGCTATTACACTCTCGAAGCTATCGACAGAGAGAATGCATGTCAGAAAGCAGGCGAAATGGGCGACAGAATCACAAAGGGTCTTAATGACATTATCGCAAAACGCCATCTCCCGTTCGTTGCCTTCAACCAAGGCTCCATCTGCCATCTTGAAACGGTCGGCACACTCCAGTTCTCTATTGACTGGTCAAAGCCGTGGACTATCCCCGGCGTATTGAGCGCAACAAACGAGAGAAAGACCGAAATGACTCACATGGGCGCAGCCTACATGGCAGAGGGACTTGTAACTCTTGCCGGCAGCCGTCTTTACACGAGCGCGGCTTACACACCCGAGTTTATCGACGATGCTCTCGCACGCTTTGACAAGGTTTTTGCAAACATTGCGGTTAAAGAAAACTAAAAATGATAAGAAACTGCCGCATATTCCGCTTTTTATTGCGGCAGTTTATTTTAAGGAATGATGCATTATGGATATTAAACAGGCTAAATCAAATGTTATCGAAGCAGGGCGCGAGCTTGTGAAAAACGGTCTTATCCAGCGCACATGGGGCAACGTAAGCTGCCGAATTGACGAAAACCGCTTTGCGATAACTCCGAGCGGCAGAGACTATCTGTCGCTTACGGAAGACGATATTGTAATCGTCAGCATTGCGGATTTGAGCTATGACGGCGACATCAAGCCCTCGTCCGAAAAAGGCATCCATGCAAAATGCTATGAGCTTCGCCGCGACGTGAATTTTGTAATTCACACTCACCAGACTTATGCTTCGCTTGCAGGTCTTTCGGGGCTTGACATCAACGGACTTGACGGAGAAGCGGAAAAAACAATCGGTCTTGACATTCCCGTTGCGTCATACGGGCTTCCCGGCACAAAAAAGCTTCGCAACGGTGTCGTAGCCGCGCTTCGCCGTTCGTCGTCAAAGGCAGTGCTTATGCTTCATCACGGCGCACTGTGTCTCGGTACAGATCGCGCAGATGCATTCGCGGTGGCTGAAACGCTTGAAGATGTATGCAGAAGAAGGCTGATTGAGCGCTACAGACAGTTCACGGGTAAAATTGCCGACAGCTTCGAGTCACTGACGTCATATATAGCAAACAGCATTATCACCGAAGCGGCGGAAGATGACCTCGGTGTATATAATTCCGTGAGAGAATTCGGTATTGCAGAGCTTACGGATGTTAAAACCGGAAAGAAAACTCCGATAGATATAGAAAGCGGAGCGCCGCTCGATCCGTCGGAGATCTGCCCCGATACGGCGATGCTTCACGCCGCCGTTTATAAATCACGCAAGGATGTCAACGCTGTCATTCACTCTAAAGAAGACGCCACTCTCAAGACTTCGAGAATGGGCATCACCGTAAAACCGTTTCTTGATGACTTTGCGCAAATAGTCGGCATTACGCTTCGCACCGCCGAGTATGACCCGCACAACGCCGCAAAAACCGCGAAGAAAGTCGTTAAGCGGCTCGGTTGCCGCGATGCGGTGCTTATTAAGCACAACGGCGGACTGTGTGTAGGCGCAAATGAAGACGAGGCAAAGGCCGTCGAGCTTGTCACCGAAAAAGGCTGCAAAGCCTTTACCGCCGCATCTCTCTACGGAGCAAAACCGATGAATGCGGTCGAAAGTCTTCTCATGAGAGTAGTCTACAAGACAAAATACGCGAAAAAGAACGAAAGCAACAGGTAATTTTCAAAAAACCGAGGTTGACCGAAGGATAAAAGTATGATATTATATTTATCGGTCGCAAATTAAAAATGCATCGGCGGTTTTGCGGCTGCCGACGTATTTTTTGCGTCCTGAAAGAGAATGTAATAAAACGATTGGGAGTGTTGAAATGGCAGCGATTAAAAAATCGTCTCACAAAAATGCCGCGCGTTCGCGTTTGCTCATAAAAACTGCGTTCGCTGAGCTTCTGAATGAAAAGGACATCAACAAAATTACGGTTACCGATATAGTTGACAGGGCGAATATTTCACGAGGGACTTTTTATGCGCACTATCTCGATGTTTACGATCTTTATGCAGCAATTCAAACAAACATGATTGAAGCCATCGACGATCTTCTCGAAAAACTGGGAACGCGCAATGTTATTCTCGATCCCACGGAGGCAATGACGCGGGCACTGCTGTTTCTTGAATCAAACAAAGACTATTACTGTCTTTTTGTCACCTCATCAAACGGTCAGCAGCTTCAAAACCGCATAATAAGCAGACTCGAAGACAATTTCACTGCCGAACTGAAGGAAATGGTTCCTCCGGAATGTCTGAGCGATGTTATGTGCTATCTGTCGTTTATTCTCGGAGGCATTCAGACCGTGACCGTTCATTGGCTCGAAAACCGCCTTCCCGTTTCCGCAGGGGTTGTTGCGAAACACCTTTCGGACGTATACATTAAGATCCGTCCTGCGGTAATCAAACAGCTTGACGACGAAAACAAAAAGCTGGCATCTTCGCAGAAAGCGGATTCGGACGAATAAGCTGACGGGACTTGAACCCGTGTCGGTTTTGACCGGTCGGATTTAGCTCATGCCGCGTTAAAACCCTTGCAAATACGTCAAGTA
>OMRJ01000038.1 GCA_900313475.1 uncultured Eubacteriales bacterium
ACTTGCAGAGAAAAAGGGCATGAAAAAAGCAAGCCTCAACGGCTGCGAGGGATGTCCTCATGCCGCCGCATGCGGAAAAAGACAGGAGGGCGAAGCTAAATGAAATTCTATATAGCGCTGCTCGTAATGGGCATTCTTACACAAAACTTCACACTCTCCAAATTCCTCGGAATATGCCCGTTTTTGGGCGTTTCAAAAAAGCTGAACACGGCTCTCGGCATGAGTGCGGCTGTAATATTCGTAATGCTGCTCTCAACCGCCGCTACCTACCCGCTTAATATTCTGCTTGAAAAATGCGGACTCGGATATCTCCAGACAATAGTTTTTATCCTTGTTATTGCCGCCCTCGTCCAGATGGTGGAAATAGTAATGAAAAAATACATGAAGCCGCTCTACAATTCACTCGGAATCTATCTCCCTCTAATAACCACCAACTGCGCGGTGCTCGGCGTCGTTATCCTCAACATCGAGAACATAACGGGCTACGCCGCCTACGGCTTCGGCTTCGCGCACGCAATGGTCAATTCGTTTGCCGCAGGCGCGGGCTTTATGCTCGCAATGGTGCTGTTCGCCGGCGTACGGTCGCGCCTTGAAGCGGCAGACATTCCGAAATCGCTGCAGGGTCTTCCGATAACACTTATCGCCGCGTCGATCGTCTCATTGAGCTTTTTGGGCTTTTCGGGCATCGTCGAAGGCATGGGACTTATGTAAGAAAGGAGAATCGCTGTGAACGGAATTTTAACAGCCGTCGCTATAGTGGCGGGAATAGGTATCCTCGCGGGATTTCTCCTTGCAGTGCTCTCAAAAATAATGGCTGTCCCGGTTGACGAAAAGGCAGCCGAGATCGAAGAAATACTTCCCGGCGCAAATTGCGGCTCGTGCGGTTTTTCCGGCTGCTCCGGCTACGCCGCCGCGCTATCGTCGGGTAAAACAAAGGAAACCGGACTATGTAATCCCGGCGGCAACGAAGTGTCGCAGAAGATCGCCGCTATAATGGGGCTTGCCGCAGGCGAAGTAATTCCGATGACGGCAGTTGTCAGATGTGCCGGCACTCCCGACAAGGCAAAATCCGATGCGGTGTATGACGGCGTGCAGAGCTGCGCCATGGCGGCACAGCTTTTCGGCGGCGGCAAATCGTGTCAGTACGGATGTCTCGGTCTGGGCGACTGCGCCCGTGCCTGTCCTTATGACGCGATAATGCTCTGCGACGGTGTTGCGGTTGTCAGTCCCGAAATGTGCCGTGCCTGCAAAAAATGCATCGACACATGCCCGAAGCATATTATTGCACTGATGCCGAAAGGGCAGCTTACTGCTGCCGTGCTGTGTGCAAATCACGACAAAGGCGCAAAGACACGAAAGGACTGCACGGTGGGCTGCATCGGCTGCATGAAATGCGTAAAGGTGTGTCCGAACGAAGCGGTAAAGGTTGAGAATTTTGTTGCGTCGGTCGACAACATGAAATGCACCGCGTGCGGCGCGTGCGCAGAAGCCTGCCCCGTGGGTGCGATAAACGTATTAAAACTCGGCTGAAGCCGATAAATAAACGCAAAGCCCGGAACAGCCGCATTCAGAGCGCGTTCCGGGCAAAAAAAGAACGGAGTATAATGCAATGAAGAACTTTATGGACAAGGATTTTTTACTTTCCACCCCGACGGCGAAGCGTCTGTTTGATGACTGCAGGGACGAGCCGATTTTTGACTGGCACTGTCATCTCTCTCCGAAAGAGATTTACGAGAACAAAACACCGCGCGACATCACGGAGCTTTGGCTCGCCGGCGATCACTACAAGTGGCGCGCGATGCGCGGGGCGGGCATTTCGGAAAAGTATATCACCGGCGACGCATCACCCTGCGAAAAATTCAAGGCATGGGCAAAGTGCATGCCGTCACTCATCGGCAACCCTCTCTATCACTGGACGCACCTTGAGCTTCAGCGCTATTTCGGCATTTATGAGCCGTTGAGCGAAAAGACCGCGGACGGGATATGGGAAAAAGCAAACTCGATGATATCCGCAGGCGGCTTTACCCCGCGCGAGCTTATCGCAAAGTCGAACGTTGTATGC
>OMRJ01000050.1 GCA_900313475.1 uncultured Eubacteriales bacterium
AGCAAGAGAATATGTAAACTCGTTTATGCCGATATCTCCCGTGGGATCGGGACAGACGGGCGCGCGCATAAGAGTTATGCTTATCACATTGTCCGTTACGTCGCAGCCGTATTTGCAGTCATTGAGAACGCTTACGCCGTAACCGCTTTCCGACAGATCCACCCATTTATGCATGCATATCTCAAACTTTGCAAGGTCAATCGAAGTATTGCGGTGAGTGGGGCGCTGCACGGAGCCGTGAGCCGACTCGCACGTTGAAAACATACTTCTGACAGTAACCGGGAAGCTTGCCTTCAAAACCTTTTCGGTTTCATGCCAGTCGACAACGGTTCTGAAATCTATTTTTTTCGCACCCGCATCAAGTGAAACGTACTGCGTTATAACCGACCTGTTAAAGCGTTTAACAATTTTAATTTCTCCGCGAACGGCGCTGTTTTCGGTAACCTCTGCCGATTCGGCTTTTGTCACGGGATACGGCGTCATGCGGTAATCGTATTCGATATTCCACGCGCTTTCGTGAATGGGCTTATCCTGATAAACCGTGAGCACGTTGCCGTTGCCGCACAGCGCCTCGCGATCGTTTTTCTTATCGTAAACGGAAACAAGCTCGCCGTTTTCGTCAAACGACGCTTTCAAATACTCGTTTTCAAGCAGCGTTTTTTCAGCTTTAACGGTCTTTTCGCCGCCGTAGCGCTTGTCCGTAAAAATATACGACGCAAAACCGACCGACGGTATGTTCTCGGCAATAAACGAAATTATTCGTTTACCGTCCTTTTTATAAACGACGGAAGCAACTTCCCTTCCGTCGGGTGTGCTCACTCCGTTCATTCCGTCGGGCGCATCGGTTTCGACACGTGCCGTGCGCGCAAAATTCAGATAGTTTACAACCGAGAATTTTTTTCCGTCGGAAACGGGGAACAGAAAGTCGGCAAAGCCTGAGATAAGCTTTTCGCCTCTCGCGTTCATCTCGTTATAGTCTCTGCGGGTGTTTTCATACACCTCGTGAATGCTCGAACCGGGCAAAATGTCGTGGAACTGATTTATGAGGAGAATTTTCCAAATGCTTTCAAGCTCATCTGCGGGATAAGCCGCGCCCTGCAGAATTTCTGCCGCGCACGACAAAATTTCGGCATTACGGAGCATAAATTCGCCTCGGCGATTATTTCTTTTCACAAACGCCTGACTCGTGTATGTTCCGCGGTGATTTTCATAATAAAGCTCGCCGTCCCACACGGGAAATTCATCGCGGTGCTTTTCCGTTTCATCGAAAAATTCGTTTGCGCTTCCGTTGACAACCTCGGGCATGCCGGGAATGCTTTTAAGCGAAGCCGCTCTTTCAAGCATTTCCGCATTAACGCCGGAGCCGCCGTCGCCGTAGCCGTACATGCCGAAGGAAACGTCGCAAATACCCTTTTGCAGATTTCTTTCACGGCATGCCTTAACCTCTGCCGCGTCATATTCACCCTGATAGTGCGTGCGCTGATAAAAAGCCGTTACCTCGTCGCCGGAAATACCTCTCCATCTGAATATCGAATTCGGAAAGGGATTCGTATCGTTGCTGTTGAGCTTTGCGGTAATAAAGCTTTTCATCCCCGATTTTTTTATTATCTGCGGCAGTGACCACGAAAACCCGAAACAATCGGGAAGCCAATAAACCGTTGAATCCACTCCGAATTCACGAACAAAAAACTCCCGTCCGTAGAGAAGCTGACGGATAAGACTTTCGCCTGACGCAATATTCGTGTCGGCTTCAACCCATGCGTTTCCGATAACCTCCCACTGACCGTTTTTAACCTTTTCTTTTATGCGTTCGAATATTTCGGGAGCGTTCCGTTTGACCATGTCATAGAGCACAGCCTGACTTTGAGCAAATTTGAAATCGGGATATGCGTCCATAAAATCGAGAGTGTTTGCAAAGGTGCGCACAGCCTTGCGCTCCGCCTCCCTCACTGTCCAGAGCCACGCGACGTCGATATGTGAGTGACCGCACATATACACCTTGCCGGCATTGTACGAGCCGATTTCGGACACGCGTTTTTCGAGCAGCTCCGACGCACCGTCAATGCTGTTGAGAAATTCCTCGCGCGAAAAATCAAAACGGAGCATATGCACACTCGCGTCAACAGCCGCAAAAAGCTTCTCGGAAGCCGCGCGGTCGTCAATAAGCTCAACAGAATCGAAAAGCGTCCGCACACGGTAGAAATAATCCTCCGCTTTTTCATTTACGGCCTTTATGCACGCGCTCACCGTGTCATAATGTGTTGTTTTTGCGCCTGCCATCGCAGCGTCGCAAAAGCCTCCGCAGCAAATACCGCCCACGGCTTCTATTACCGTGCGTCTGCCGCAGTAAGACGGCGGGAGCGGAATATCCTCGCGCGAAACCCAGCCGTGATGCTCCTTTGAGCTTACGGAACCGACGATTTTTCCGTCGAACTTTATTAACGTCTCGCCGCCGAAATTCATATTAAAATACAGTTTTTCACCGTCGCGCGGGACGGGAATTTCCGCTTCGCATCTGAAAAAGATAACGTCGTCGTAGCCGCCCTCCCAGCGATCTCCCGTATTAAAATCCGACTCGCCGTCAAAAACGGTGTATTTTCCGTCGCCGTCGTATCTTCCGCGCTTAACGCGCCAATTGTCAAGCGACAGCACCGTTTCGAACACATAGGGTTTTATCTGATTGATAAGATTTGACAAAACACCTTTTTTTATTGTGGGCATATCCTTTTGCTCCCGTTGTTTATTACATTCCGCAGCCTGTTTTTTTAGCGATAGTCATAAACAATCTCTCAAAAAGAACATATATTCTTGTGCTTTTAAGAGCGAAAACTATTTTTTGTGCAGCCGTCTTTTCGTTAGTGTATTCAAGAGGAGTATTTCCGTGATCGATCACCATTGCCTGTGAGAACACCATTCCGTTTTCGTTATAGATTTCCGCTCTGACGTAAAGCATCTCCGACGTATCGAATTCGTCGAGATCAAGCAGTGCCGTACCTTCGCCGTCTATTTGGGTTTTCGCTATTACCCTTCCGTTTGCGATCCAGTTAACATACGAAGCATTTTCAAGTTCGGCAATTATTTTATGTCCGTCAACCTTAAGCGAATTGACAACTGCAAGCGGCTGATCCACACCGTCGGGCGCGGAAAGATAGTTTTCCGGTCCTATCACACTGTTTGCGTAAACACTGTGGGTGGCACCGAAAAATGCGCCGTTCTCCATCGCCGTTCGCAAAGCGTCCGTTGAAAGCTCATCCATCATGAAATACATAAAACAGGAATTAAGTCTGCTTATATTGTGGGCGTCGGCTCCCGCAAAGCCGTAAACATTTTTTCCGTAAGGCAAACACTTCATCAAAAGGTTGTCCCACATGATTCTGTCGTAGCGCGTGAGCGACATAAAACCGTTCATTGCCTCAATTCCGAGACATGATTTGTAGCGAAGAAGAAAATCCGCAAAAAAATCAACGTTTTTCGGATCGGAAACAACCGCTTCGTTATCACCGGTGCCGAGCCAGTCACTCGGATGATTTATATGCGAAATGCCTCCGTACTTTTCAACGAGCGAAAGAGCGTAGTCATACCCGTTTTCGTAGCCCCACTCCATATTCGCGACATTTTCGGGAAGGAAATATCCGTTGACATGGCTTTTTGAGATTGTTACCCCGTTAAGCTCGTTTGCGCCCGTAACGCAAAGCATGCCCTTGCCTCTCGCCGTCCCTGTTTTCGGGTTTTCAGCCGTACCGCTTTGAATCGCATTAAATTCATCCGAAGAAAGCGGTTTGCGGTCATAACCGGCAGCTATCTGATAGAGATAGAGCGGACGGATAACCGGATTTTTGTCCCATGCGCGCCCGGTGATGCCGTGCTCCGAAAATGCAAGAATATCATAATTCTGCTCATATGCGGCATAGATCATATTGCGAAAGCTCTCACTTCCGTCGCTTACGGATGAATGAGTGTGAAGATTGCCTTTATATGCTTTCCACTCGCCCCAATCGACGTTTTCATATGTCGACTTTATCTCATACCCGTTTCCGTTATCGGCGGCGGCTGCGCTCGACGCAAGCGGAACGGCCGTTATGACCGCAGCCGTTATAACGGCAATAATCTTTTTGAATACTTTCATTTTTTTGCTCCCTCCGAGCCTTGTTTTAATTTTATTTTAACTTATTCAGGTAAAAAAGTCCATATAAATATACGATTTTCTTCCCGATAATTTTTAATTGCGCTAGGCTGACGGGATTTGAACCCGTGCCGGTTTTGACCGGTCGGATTTAGCTCATGCCGCGTTAAAACCCTTGCAAATACGTCAAGTATTCGCTGCGGGCTTTGCCTTGCCTGA
>OMRJ01000085.1 GCA_900313475.1 uncultured Eubacteriales bacterium
CGGTGCGGCTGCCGCAAAGATTATCAGCACGGCAAGAAAAACGGATATTATTTTGATTTTTTTCATCAGTGTTCACCTACAAAAAATGTTTAGATCAAACGATACACTGCTAATAATACATTGAAATGCATTAAAAGTCAATCGGAAAATAGCGGAAAAACGGTCTTTGCGCAGAAAAATGTATTTATTCCTCCGACGCCGTATTTTTTTCCGCTTCGCTCAGCAGCACCGCCGCGTACGAAGCGAAGCCGTGGCAGCGGCTTGCTCCGCCCTGCAAATGTTCCCAAAGAGTGCCGGTTTGTTCCGCCATCGGAAGGAACAGGTCTGCGGCTTCTTTTCTGACTTTATCGTACCGCTTATCGTTTAAAAGCAACTGAAGTCTTAAGTAACAGCCGATAAAAACATTTGATGCGCACACGTTCGGATAAACTTTTTCACAGTCCCTGCCGGGGCCGAACTCGTTCAGCAGCTTTGCCCACAGCTCGGGGTATTTGTCTTTTGAAGCTGTTTTGCTGAAAAAAGCATAATACTGACACGTTTCCGAAATATTGTCCGTGAGCTTGAGTATTCCGTCTTCCCGCACGGCGTTGTCGTGAAAAAATTCTCCGTCAAAGCTGTTTTTGCACACGGTCATACGGACTTTTTCGGCTTTTTCCGCGAAGCTGCCGTCGCCGTAAAGGTTTGCAACCGCATCGAGGAACATCGAATAGAGCATGTTTGACGGATAATTTACGCCGTTTACAAAGCTGTTTGCTTTCGACCATTCAACAAATACCCATCCTTTGAGGTTTTCGAGAAGTCCGTCTGAATTTTCAAGCTTTTCAAAGTATTTCGCGAGAGAATACAGCTTCGGCTTTGCTTTTTCGGCAATCGACATGTCCTCCGTGCGGCTCATGCGGTCGTTCAGCTCGATCGCGCACCACATCGCCCAGTTGGGAATATAGACGCCGTCGTAATGGTCGGCGGGATAGCACATCGGCAGCATTCCGTCGGGAATGTGGGAAAAAGAATCGGGCAGGACAAAATTTTCGAGGAATGCGTCTTCGACATCTGTTTTGCCTGTAAGATATTTTTCGGTGCGTGCCGTGAAAAAGCTGTCGCAGAGCCACCCCGCACGCTCACGAGACGGGCAGTCCATAAAGATATCGGTTGCGCACTGACGGAAAGTGCTTACGGCGGCATTGTAAATTTTCTGCAATTTTTTATCATTTGAAACCGGACGGTGTGTTATAAGCGCGTCGGGAAACTTTTCGGCATAGAGCGACACATTCGTCACAAGAGTCGGTGCATACATAGACACAACGGAAATGTATTTAAACGTGTAAGGCTCAAACGACACAAGGTCGTAGCTTCTGCCGCCCTGAACGCTCCACTGCACAACATTCGAGCATCCGTCGGAGGCGGGCTCCGTTACTCCGTTTTCGTTGAGACGTTCGCCGAATACAGCATACAGCACCGCATCGTGCTGTGCCGTTACCGACAGGCGGATGTATCCCGTCGTGTTCTCTCCCATGTCATAGACCGCGAAGCTGTTTGTTCCGAGCTCTGTAGAACCGGCGGGTGTTTTTTCGTTTTCCGTAACCGTCGGCGCGTAGGCGTAAAGCTCGTTTATCGGATTTGCATCAAGCATATCCGGAGTAAAGCCCTTGAGCCTTTCACCGATATCCGAAAAGCTGCGATCGTCGTATTTTCGCACTTTGTCGGACTTCAACGGAATCAGGATACCCTTTGAAATTATGTGTTTCGCTTTTTCCTCGGTGTGTTCCGGATAAGGCGTTGTTTGCGTTATGAATTTCTTTTCTCCGCACTTTTCGAGCGTAATCGGCTTATACCGATCGTCGGAGCCGTTCATAAAGCCGTCATACCATGCGTTGAGAACACAGCACTCCGTGAACGGGCGCTGGAACGAATAACGCATAACTCTCTGCAAGCGTCCGTTAAAGCGTGCCGCTTCAAAATCCTTGCAGCCCGTGGCGTATTTTATTCCGCCGTCGGCAACAATCTCCGCACACAGGAAAGAAGGCTCATCGAGTAGATAAAAGCTGTTTGAATTGTAGCCGGCGACTATTATCGCAACAGTGTTCTCATTTGCCGCGAGCTTGGGTGCAAGGTCAAAGTCACCTACTCTGTAAAAGCCGTGCGCGGCGCGCGCGGGGCCTGCGGCGAAAAACTCTCCGTTGACAAAAATCTGATATCTTGAGCTTGCCGCGATGTGTATGTGCGCATCGTCCGTGCGAGGGAGCTTGCCTCTGAAAATGAGCGAGACGTTCATTTCTTCGGAGCGTCCTTTTTCCCACACGGGAACTGCGCTGATAAATTTACGGGTTGTTGAAACGGACATTTTCTTTTCCTCCCATTGTCGAGTATGCATATTCTAATACAAAGCCAACCGAAAATCAACCCCGCGCGCACCGTCCGTGCGAGATGTGACCCTAAGTGCAAATCAAATATCTATAATAAATATTTAATTCATACTTGATTTTCGCAAAAAGGTAATATATACTTATTGTACCGAATCGGCGGCGGAATATTTTTCCGTGCGATGCGGTTTGCCGTTCCGATATAAACGGCGGACGGCAAATGAAAAAAATCGACCGGTTGTCAGCTGAACGGAGGTATGTAATGAAACCGCGTGAGAAAGCCGCGATTGCGGTCGGGCTTCTGAAAAAGGAATATCCCGATGCGATATGCTCGCTCACCGAAACGGAGCCTTTCCGTCTTCTTGTCGCGGTGCGGCTGTCGGCGCAGTGCACCGACAAGAGGGTTAATGAGGTGACTCCCGTTTTGTTCCGCGTTTTTCCGACGACGGAAGCGATGGCTGCCGCAAAGGTTGAAGACGTTGAGAGAATAATCCGTCCGTGCGGATTCTATCACGGCAAGGCGCGTGATATAGTGGAGTGCGCAAATGTGCTGCTGAACGAATACGGCGGTGTTATTCCCGACGATATCGACACGCTTACAAGGCTGCCGGGAGTGGGGCGTAAAACGGCAAATTTGCTCGTCGGCGACCTGTACGGCGGAAATGCCGTGGTGTGCGACACGCATTTTATAAGAATTATGCGCCGACTCGGATTTACCGATACCTCCGATCCCATGAAAACGGAAAAGATCATGCGTCCGCTTTTGCCTCCCGACGAAAGCAACGACTTTTGCCACAGATGCGTGCTTCACGGCAGAGCCGTGTGCCGTGCCCGCGGAGCAAAATGCGGAGAATGCGTTCTTAAGGATATCTGCGAAGAATTTAAAAATACGGCGGAGCAGCCCGGTTCGGCACAGACCGAAAACACACGCCGCAAAACCGAAAAAACCGAAAGGAAGAAAAAACAGAATGTCACTGCTTAAAAAACTGTTCGGAGATTACTCTAAAAAAGAGATAAAACGGAACGAACCCATTGTTAAGAAAGTGCTTGCGCTCGACGAAGCGATGACGAAGCTCACCGATGACGAGCTGAAAGCAAAAACGGAAGAATTTAAGAGCCGTCTCAAAAACGGCGAAACAACCGAGGAGATTCTCCCCGAAGCGTTTGCCGTCTGCCGCGAAGCCGCATGGCGAGTGCTCAATATGAAGCATTTCCCGGTGCAGATCGCCGGCGGCATCGTCCTTCATCAGGGCAGAATCGCCGAAATGAAAACAGGTGAGGGCAAAACGCTTGTCGCAACGCTGCCCGCATATTTGAATGCCTTGACGGGCAACGGCGTGCACATCGTTACGGTCAACGATTACCTTGCAAAGCGTGACTCGGAGTGGATGGGCAAAATATTCCGTTTCCTCGGTCTTTCCGTCGGTCTTATTATACACGAAAAGAGCAATGCGGAGCGCCGTGCGGCATACGCCTCCGATATAACCTACGGTACCAATAACGAGATGGGCTTCGATTATCTGCGTGACAACATGGTAACATATAAAGAAGACCGCGTTCAGCGCGGTCATGCCTATGCCATTGTAGATGAAGTGGACTCGATCCTTATAGACGAAGCCAGAACTCCTCTTATCATCTCCGGACACGGCGACAAATCATCCGACCTTTACAGGATTGCCGACGAATTTGCAAAGCGTCTGAAATCAAAGCGTATAACCGAGGTCGACGCGAAGAAAGATATAGAAGACATTATAGATCCCGATACCGACTATATTGTTGACGAAAAGGCGAAAACCGCCACTCTTACCAAAAAAGGTATTGCCGCGGCGGAGGAGTTTTTCGGTGTAGACAACCTCATGGATGCCGAAAACCTTACGGTACAGCACCATATCAATCAGGCTATCAAGGCGCGCGGAGTTATGCGCCGCGACATAGATTACGTCGTTAAGGACGGCGAAGTGCTCATAGTCGACGAGTTTACGGGGCGCATCATGCTCGGCAGACGCTATAACGAAGGACTTCATCAGGCAATAGAAGCAAAGGAAGGCGTCAATGTCCGTCAGGAATCGAAAACCCTTGCGACGATTACATTCCAAAACTACTTCCGTCTTTATAAAAAGCTGTCCGGTATGACCGGTACGGCTATGACGGAGAGTGAAGAATTTAACGAGATATACTCCCTTGACGTCGTTGAAATCCCCACAAATAAGCCGATGATACGCCATGATTGGGACGACGTTATGTATAAGACCGAAAAAGGTAAGTTTGCCGCCATCATCGAACAGGTGAAGGAGTGTCACGCCAAGGGGCAGCCCGTGCTTGTCGGTACGGTCAGCATCGAAAAGTCGGAGCAGCTGTCCGCCGCTCTCAAGCGTGCCGGAATAAAGCATGAGGTACTGAATGCAAAACAGCATGAACGCGAAGCGGAGATAGTCGCACAGGCGGGCAAGCTCGGCGCAGTTACGATAGCTACCAACATGGCGGGGCGCGGAACCGACATTATTCTCGGCGGTAACGCCGAATACATGGCAAAGGCGGAAATGCGCAAAATGCAGATTCCGGAGGAGCTTATCGTGGAAGCCACGGGCTTTTCGGAGACGGACGACGAAGCAATCCTTGAAGCGCGCCGTACTTTTGCCGAACTCGAATCAAAATACAAGCAGCTCATGTCGGGCGAGGCGGACGAAGTCCGTGCCGCCGGCGGTCTGTTTATTCTCGGCACCGTGCGCCATGAGTCAAGGCGAATCGACAATCAGCTCCGCGGACGTGCGGGACGTCAGGGCGACCCCGGCGAGAGCCGCTTCTATCTGTCGGCGGAGGACGATATCATGCGTCTTTTCGCGGGCGACAGATTCTATAAGACGCTCGACATGTTTAAGATAGGTGATGATGTCGCTATTGAGGCAAAACTGTTTTCAAACTCCGTTGAGATGGCGCAGAAGCGCGTTGAATCGAACAACTTTGCGATAAGAAAGAACGTGCTTCAATACGACGACGTCATGAACAAGCAGCGTGAGATAATTTACAGTCAACGCAATCAGGTGCTTGACGGAGTGGATATGGACGCTGCTGTCCGTAAGATGATAACCGAATCCATTGCCGATGCCGTTGATTTTTACTGCCCCGCGTCCCACCACAAAAACGACTGGAACACTGCCGGGCTTTCGGGCAAATACATGTGGCTTCTCGGTGATACGGAGCTTCCCGATGCCGATAAACCGTCGGATATCCGCGATTTCATGACCTCACGCGCGATAGGCATCCTCGATGCAAAGACCGAGGAATACGGCAGAGATACTATGCTGAGCCTCGAACACAAGATACTTATATACAATGTCGACGTCAACTGGATGGATCACATCGACGCCATGGATCAGCTTAAACGCTCGATAGGTCTTCGCGCCTATGCACAACAGGATCCCGTCGTTGCGTTCCGTCAGGAGGGCTATGACATGTTTGACGAGATGACGATGGCTATCCGTGAGGGTACGGTGAAAATGCTGCTCACCGCGGTGGTTCGCTCGGAGGAGGATCTTAAACGTGAGGAATCCGTTAAAGTGACCTCGCTTTCGGGCACCTCCGACGGCACGACAAAAAAACAGCCGGTTCGCAACAAGGGGCAGAAGATCGGCAGAAACGATCCGTGTCCGTGCGGCAGCGGCAAAAAATATAAGCACTGCTGCGGCAGATAAGCTTTTTCGGTAGGCTGACGGGCGGCATGGGTTCGAATCCCGTCAGCCTAAACGTGAAATGTCCGACTGGAGGTTTTTATATGTCATACGACGGCTGTAACGGATATAACGGCATGAATGCAAACGGCATGGGCATGAACGGCATGAATAATCAAAATATTCACTGCGAAAAAAGAGATGCCGACAGACAGGTGCGTTCCCGCATTTTCGGTACGTCGGCAGTGCTGTGCAGCGGCATTTGCGGCTACGTTCTCTTTTCCGCGCTGATAGGTCAGGTGCTTTCCTCTTTTCCGATGCTTCGCGGCAGATATCTCGATTCGTCGGTCTTCGGCATGTTTTTTGATATGCTTTATTCGTTTGTGTGTGTCGGACTTCCGTTCTTGGCGGTGTTTCTTTTCTTCGTTTTTTTTTCGGACGAAGCTCCCGACATACGCTTCGGAA
>OMRJ01000094.1 GCA_900313475.1 uncultured Eubacteriales bacterium
AAAAAGATAACGAAAAACAATACAACAATGGCATTTTTGTCTATTGAAGATATTTACGGTTCGATTGAGGTACTCGTTTTTCCGAAAACTTTCGATAAATACGGAAAATTTTTTATTGAGGATGAAATTGTTTTGCTGAGCGGTCGTGTTTCGCTCCGTGACGACGAAGTTCCGAAGCTGTTATGCGAGGAGGTTGTTCCTCTTAATGAGATTCCGGACGACGAAGCACTCCTCAAGGATTACAAGCTGCCCGTAAAAGAATACAAAACTCCGCGCAGCGCGTACACTGCGTATTCACCCGACAACGGCTATGAGTCACATCCGAGCGCCGAGGCATCAAATTCCCGTGAAACGGCTTATACCGTTCAGTCGGAGAAAAGCACACCGAAGTCTCCCGCAAAGCATTCACGCGCAGGTGTTTTTCTTAAAGTCTCGTCCAAAAACGGCGAGGATTGTATTAAGGCGTCTAAAATGTGTGCTATTTTCGATGGAAAGATTCCCGTATATCTTTACTATAATGACGAAAAAGCATATGATTTTAAAACGGGAATATTTATAGAAAATGATGCTAACCTTATGCACGGGCTGAAAAAATTGCTCGGCGAACAAAATGTTGTAGTGCGAATTTAACGGGACGCCGGTCGAATTTTGTATTATTTTAATTTTTTTGTTGACTTTACCGTGCTTTGACATTATTATATTATGGTATATATAAGACAAACAGATATCTGTTCGGAGGAATTAAATATGAAAACCATTGGTGTTTTGACAAGCGGCGGCGACGCCCCCGGAATGAACGCGGCAATCAGAGCCGTGGTAAGAACAGGATGCGAAAACGGAGTTCGTGTTCTCGGTATACGCCGCGGCTTCGCGGGACTCATGGAGGGTGATATGCTCGAAATGAATATCAGAAGCGTTTCCGATATAATTCATCGCGGCGGAACAATGCTCTATTCCGCGAGAAGCAAAACCTTTTGCACGGAAGAAGGCATGGAGCAAGCTATAAAAGTATGCCGTGAAAATGAGATGGAGGGCATTGTTGTTATCGGCGGCGACGGCTCCTTCAGAGGTGCTCGCGATTTGAGTGTCAGAGGAATCAACTGTGTCGGCATTCCCGGAACCATCGACAATGATATTGCGTGCTGCGATTATACGATTGGTTACGACACATGCCTTAATACCATTCAGGAAATGGTAGACAGAATCAGAGATACAAGCGAATCACATGACCGATGCACCGTTGTTGAGGTGATGGGAAGGAGAGCGGGGTATCTTGCACTTAATTCGGGTATTGCTGTCGGTGCTACGGCTATTCTCATTCCCGAAATCGATTTCGATGTCGAGATAGACGTTATCGAAAGAATGAAAAGGACGCAGGCAACGGGCAAACGGCATTTCATTATTGTAGTTGCGGAGGGTGTTAAAGACAAGCTTAAAGAAAAAGGAATAGACGGTGTCGACGGACTTTCAAAGCGTATCGAAAGCGAGCTTGGTGTCGAAAGCCGTTCATGCGTGCTCGGTCATGTTCAGCGCGGCGGTTCACCGACAGTAAAGGACAGGGTCGTTGCAAGCCGCATGGGTTCATATGCCGCGCATCTTCTTCTTGACGGAATAGGAAACAGAGTAGTAGGCATGCAAAAAGACGAGATTGTTGACTATGACATAGTCGAAGCTCTTGAAATGAAGAAACACATTGACCTTAATCTTTATAAAATAGCCATGGAAATATCCATCTGATTTTATACACCGGAATTACAGGCGTTCGCACAACGGACGCCTTTTTCTTGTCGAACATATTTGGAGAAAGCATAATGGATTATTATCCGAAATTTTATTATTCTTCCGACTGTCTTGCGGGAGACTGTCCCGACACATGCTGCGCAGGATGGGAGATTCCCTTAACGGAAAAAGATACCGATTTCTTAAAAAAACGTTTTGACAAACTGATTTTTGATAATATAGTAACAAAAGATACTTACGGAGATGCATGCATGAGGCTTAAAAACGGCAGATGTCCGTTTCTGAACACTGAAGGTCTTTGCAGGCTTCGTCTGATGCTTTCGCAGAGCGAAACTCCGGAGGTTTGCCGACAGCATCCGCTGTTTATTGAAGAATATGACGGA
>OMRJ01000014.1 GCA_900313475.1 uncultured Eubacteriales bacterium
ATGAGCGAAAATCGGCCGGTCAAAACCGACACGGGTTCAAGTCCCGTCAGCCTATGTGTTTTTTTGCTGAAAGCTTATTCAAGAGCTGCGAGGAAATCAAACATTCTGCCGACGTAGCCGTCCGTGTCGTGTCCGAGCCACGCAACGACTATCCCTTTCGTGTCGTCGACAAAGAGCTGCTGACCGTGCATGCCGCCTTTTGAAAACGACGTCGGTGTATTGCGGCGAAGCTCATAGCCGCGCTCGATTACTGTGTCGCACCACTTTTCGGAGAGATAGCGAACTCCGTTATACACACCTTTGTTCAGATACAGCATTCCGAGCTTTGCCATGTCGGGAGTGCGCAGATAAAGTCCCGTCGCGCCCATTGAATAACCCATCGGACATGTGCTCCATGCGGCTTCTTCAAATTCAAGCGGTGTAAAAAGGCGTTCGCGCATGAAATCGAAAAGAGTTTTACCTGTTTTTTTTGTGACAACGCGCGACAGCAGATAATACGCCGCGTCACTGTATGTTCTTGAATCCTCATCGCCCGGAGTGAGCGGCAGATCGGCGGAAAAAACGATTTTAAGGAAATCGTTCCTTGTGCCGTATTTTTCTTTGTAGGTCGAAAGATCCTCGCTGTCGATATCCAAGAAGCCGTTTTCAAGTCCCCAGCGGTGGCGCATTACGTTGTCAAGCGTAATAACCTCCCATTTCGGACTTATCTTTTCGGGCAGCTCGTCTTTAAAAATATCTGTCGGTCTTTCGTCGGTTGACAGCAGCCCGTCGTCATGAAGAAGTCCGAGCGCGGTAACCGTAAACGCCTTTGCGACGGAGTAGCAGTTGTTGGTTTTGTTCGCCGGGGTTATTTCCTCGGTGCGCGAAATTCCGTTTTCGACAACAGTCACGCTGTACAGACCTTTTTCTTCGTGAGCCTTCGCGAATATTTTTTCAGTATATGTCATATATTTTTTCTCCTCCCGTCGGCTGCGCCGACATATACATTTTAAGAAGCTGATACGGTTTTGTCAATACGATAAGAGTTTAACAACACAAAAAAGTGATATTTTTTTGTAAAAATCAGGCGTATCCGTATTCGTAGCGTTTTTTATACAGAAAAATAACCGACAGCACCGTTGCACCTGCATCTGCAACAAGAACAGAGCACCATATTCCGTTCTCGCCGAGAACAAGCGGCAGCAGCAGAACGGCGGCGACTTGGAAAACAAGCGTGCGGATAAATGAAATTGCCGCCGAAACCGCGCCGTTGTTGAGTGCCGTAAAAAATGACGATGCAAAAATATTAAATCCCGCAAGCAAGAAATGCAGGCAGTAAATTCTGAATGCGTGTTCGGTCAGCTCTTTCAGTTGAACGTCGTAGCCGACAAAAATATCGGCAAGAAGCGGCGACATTGCAATCGCTGCCGCGGTGAGCACCGCGCCTGCGGCTTCCATAAAAACGACGCTCTTTACAAGCATATTTTTCACTTCCGAGGGATTGTCCGCGCCGAAGTGATAGCTTATAATCGGTGCAGAGCCTGTTGAAAATCCGAAGAAGACCGCCGTAAAAATGAACTGGACGTACATCATTACGCCGTATGCGGACACGCCGTCCTCTCCGAGCAGCCGCATAAGCTGAAAATTATACAGCATTCCCACAATGCTTGCCGAGATGTTGCTCATGAGTTCCGACGAACCGTTTGCGCATGACGCGAGCACCGGTTTTATTTCGGGCATTGCAAACGACAGCCGCAGTCGGCTTTTGTTCTGTGCGGCAAAATATATGAGAGGGAAGATGCTGCCGACGCACTGACTTATTCCGGTTGCGACGGCTGCACCCGCAATTCCCCAATTGAAGCCGCCGACGAAAAGTGCGTCGAGCACCATGTTGGTAAGTCCGGCCGCAACGGTTGCGGCAAGTCCGAGCTTCGGTTTTTCGGCTGCGATAAAAAAGCTCTGAAAAACGTTTTGAAGCATAAACGCGGCGGTAAAACCGACAACGATCCGACCGTAAAACACGCAGTCGTCAATCATTTCGGGCGTTGCGCCGAGCAAGACGGAAACCGGACGCATCACGGCGACACCGACGGCGGACAGGACGGCGCCGAATATGACCGTAAATGAAATCATTTCGGAAAAAAGCCTGTTCGCACGCTCCGAATCGCCCTCTCCCATAACTTTTGAGACAAGCGCCGTGCCGCCCGTGCCTATCATAAAGCCCATTCCGCCGAGCACCATCACAAACGGCATTATGAGATTTATGGCGGCAAACGCCGTTTTGCCCGCGTAATTGGACACAAAAAAACCGTCTACCACGCCGTAGACGGAGATAAAAACCATCATAATGACCGTGGGAAATGTAAATCGCAGTAAATTTTTATATGTAAAATGGTCGGAAAGCATTATTTTCATTTCTGTTACCCTTTTTATAAAAAAACTTTTAAGTATAATATAATACAATATTTTATAAGTCAAGTAACAATATTGTCACATCGGTACTGCGGGATACCGCGCCGAACGAAAGGCGGAATGCAGATGAATGAAAAATTTATCGAATACACGGAGAGCTCGCTGCGGTCGATTCCGTATGACGACATACTTTATTCTTTTGAACAGCAGATCGCGGACAGCGCGGCTGCGACGGAGCGCCGCGTGAGGAAGGCGGGACTGTATGACGAAAATATTATTTTTGATCTGCTTGTCAGCGAACATTCCGATCTGCCCGAAAAATACACGGAGTTTCGCCGCGCGGAGCTTAAGCGCCGCCGCGAACGCCGCATGCACATGCTTTTTATAAAGGGGACACCGGTATATTATCTCGCCGTTATTGCGGTGTATCTGCTGATAAGCTTTATGACGCACGCGTGGGACAGGACATGGCTTGCGATAATAACCGCAGTCACGGTGTGGTATGATACCGTCGGAGGGTGGTTCGTCTGCGAATTTGCGGCAAAACGCCGTGCCTTCCACGTAATTTCGCGGGTCATCCTCGCGCTCGGCGTGATGCTCACCTCCGTTTGCGTCTATCTGCATTTTCAGATGCTTGCGCCGTTTGAAAACTGCTGGGTCATAGTGACGGGCGGAGTGATACTGATGTACTGCGCCGACGCGGTGTTTTCTGCCGTGACAAAACAGCGTGTGCGCATTATCAATTATCTGATATATATTCCGGCTGCGTCACCGATGTTTTATGTCGTGCTGTGCGGCATAAGGGTGCTGCAATGGAGCACGGGATGGCTTATTATTATCGCCGCGCTTGCCGCTGACGTTCTTATCGTCGTCGGGGCGCTGATAAACCGCAGAAAATATGTTTACAAACCGGAGGAAGCAAAATGAAGAAAGAAAAGCTGCCCGCCGAGCTGTGGGATAAAATGCATTATCTTTTCCGTGACTTTAACGACAGAATGGTTCATCTCGAGCTGTGCTACGACTTTGTTCCGGACATTGATATCCTTAAAAAAGTGATAATCTGTTTTTTTGAAAAAGCGCCCGTTTTTCATTCGAGCTTTACCGACAATCGTATTTCGCCCTACTGGACCGTGCACGACTATGACATAAACGATATTCTCACGGTGGAATATACGAACGAGCCGCAAAGGCGTGCGGATGAGTTTCTGATTCGGTATATTCCGCCCGAAAGCGAGCTGCAAATGAAGCTGGCGCTGTTTATATCGGGTGAAAAAAGCATACTCTGCATTGTCGAAAATCATATGTGCATGGACGGCGGCGACTTCAAATATTTTATCAAATCGCTGTGCTCCGCATATACGCTTCTCGCCGAAAAAGGGATAAGCCCCGTAAATCTGCGCAGCGGAACAAGAAGCTTTGAAAAGGTGTATGAGGACTATACCTACGCAGAAAAGCGCATGGCGAAAAACCTGTATAAAAACGTCTGCGCAAAGGACAGCCACCGCTTTCCTCTCACTCCCGCGAGCATCCGCGACGAGCCGTTTATCGTCAGACGGAAAATTGACGAAAACACATTTCTGCAATTAAAGGCGGCTGGCAAAAAACACGGCGCGACCGTAAACGACATGCTGCTGGCGGCGTATTTTTTCAGTCTCTATGAGCTTGCGGGCTTTAGCGAAAACGAGAGCGTAACCGTGTCGTGCGCGGTCGATCTGCGGCGCCACATTCGCGATCTGTCGGACGAGGGAATGACCAATCACACGGCGTTTATGCAGTGCTCCGTACCGCGGCGCGGAAGCGATATTCTCGAAACGCTCAAATATACCGTGCAAAGCTCCGAAAAATTCAAAAACGACAGATTTATGGGGCTTTACGGTCTGCCGCTGTTGAACCTCGGCTACAGCATACTGCCGCATGCGGCAAGCGAGGAAATAATAAAGATAGGATACTCGAATCCGCTTATTGCCATGAGCAATATCGGCATTCTCGACTGCAAGGCGCTCTCGCTCTGCGGACATGAACCGACCGACGGCTTTATGACGGGCGCAGTCAAATACAAGCCGTATGTGCTGCTGTCCGCAACGACACTGCGAAATGCCGTCACGCTCTCGATGTGCGTCAGGGGCAACGGTGAAGACAAAACGATAACCGAGAAATTCTTTGATATTATGGAAAAAAACATTAAAATACTTGCATCGTCATAACTTTGCCGGCGTAACGAAATATCCGCTTGCTTTTTGTCGTACTTTTTAGTTATAATTTAGTCACACGCGTTAAACTGAAAACACATTAAAGAAAAACGATGCGTTCGGGAGGAAAAAAATATGCGTCTGCTGTTAGCCGATGACGAGCACGAGCTTGCCGATGCTCTTGCCGCCATTTTGAAGCGTTCAAATTATTCCGTTGACGTTGTCTATGACGGCGTCGACGCGCTGGACTACATTCGGACGGGATTGTACGACGGGTGCATTCTCGATATAATGATGCCGGGCACGGACGGGATCACAGTGCTCAAGACGGCGCGAAAGGAAGGCTTTACACTGCCCGTTTTGCTGCTTACGGCAAAGAGCGGCACCGACGACAAGGTCGAAGGACTCGATTCCGGCGCAAACGACTACCTCACAAAGCCGTTTGCCGCGAAAGAGCTGCTCGCACGGATAAGAGCCATGACCCGCAAGAGTGATGAGACGTCGCCGAACAATCCCGTTTTCGGAAACGTGACGCTCGACAAGCTTACGTTTGAGATACGCAACGGCGAAAAAAGCATCCGCCTTGCAAACAAAGAATACCAGATGCTTGAAATGCTTTTTGTCAATCCGGGGCATGTCATTTCGACAGAACGTTTCATGGAAAAAATCTGGGGCTACGACACCGAAACCGAGCTTAACGTAGTATGGGTGTATATCTCATATCTGCGTAAAAAACTCGCAAAAATCGACGCGAACATCAAAATTACTGCCGTAAGAAACCTCGGCTATACATTGGAGACGGAATAATGCTTAAAAAGCTGCGGATAAAATTTATCGGAGTGGCGGTAAGCTCCGTCTTCCTCGTGCTTGTGCTTCTTCTCGGCTGCATAAACATCGTAAACTATATGAATGTTATCGACGCCGCGGATCAGCGGCTTGACGTTTTGGAGACTTACGGCGGAACGTTTCCGTATGACGGCACGCTTCTCGGCTCGCTGTTCCGATACAAATTCTCGGCGGAGGCTCCCTTTGACAGCCGGTATTTTACCGTAACGATAAACGAAAAGGCAAAGGTCGCCTCTGTCGATGTGGGTCACATTGCATCGGTCGACACAAGGTCGGCTGCGCAGCTTGCCTACTCGCTCTATCAGAAACAAAAAACCGAGGGCTTTTCGTCCGATTTCCGCTACCGTGCGGTTGATACGGACGGCGGCGTGCTCTATATTTTTCTCGACTGCGGACGTGAACTGAACACTTTCCGCAACTTTTTCAGGGCGACTCTTACCGCAAGCGCGGTGGGACTTACGCTCGTGTTCGTTTTCGTATGCATTTTTTCAAAGGCTGCGATAAAGCCTACGGCGCAGGCATACGAAAAACAGAAGCGTTTCATAACCGACGCCGGTCACGAAATAAAAACACCGCTTGCCATAATCGGCGCGGCAAACGAGGTGATAGAGCTTGACAACGGCGAGAGCGAATGGACCGACAGCATCAGAAATCAGATAAAGCGGCTTACTTCTCTTACCGAAAAGCTTGTGCTGCTTGCAAAAATGGACGAGGCAGGCAACGCAACCGTCAAAACGCAGTTTTCTCTGTCGGACGCGGTGAATGAAACCGCCGAGTCGTTTTCGGCGGTTGCCGCCGAAAAGGGCAAGACACTGAACATAAGCGTCGAGCCGGGGATAAATTTCACGGGCGATGAAAACGCAATAAGACAGCTCGTCAGTCTGCTCACCGACAACGCCATGAAGTATTCAAACGAGCACGGAACCGTAAATGTCGGATTGCGCAAAAACGGAAAAAAAGCGGAGCTTACGGTGTATAACACGGTTGATTACATCACGAGCGGCGACCACCGCGAATTTTTCGAGCGTTTTTACCGTGCCGACGGCTCGCGCAGTGTAAAAACGGGCGGTCACGGCATCGGGCTTTCCGTAGCGGAGGCAATAGTCAACGCTCACAAGGGAAAAATAACCGCCGTCGCACCGGACGGTCACGGCGTGTTGTTTACCGCCGTTCTCTGATTTCGCCTGCCGTATAACAGTTAAAAAAGCCGATATTTCTCGGCTTTCTTTGTTTTGCGGGCGATTTTGTTAATAAGATGCATGAAAATGACGTTATTGCTTAAAAAAACTATTGACAAATACGGTTTTTTTTTGTATGCTTAAAAATGTTTATTAGTTCTAAAGGAATAAACGTATGACCTCTCCTTCTTATATCGAAGATACGGAGCGTTTAACGGATGAGGAGCTTGCCGCGCGTGTTCGCAAAGGCGATTCGACGGCGTCATCAGAGCTTATCAAGCGCTTTTCGCCGTTTGTCCGTTCCGCAGCAAAGCATTACTTCGGCGCCTCGCTTGAAAACGACGATATCGTTCAAGAGGGCATGATAGCGCTGCTTCTCGCCGCGTATTCATACTCCGACAAAAAAAATGCCTCCTTCAAAACATATTCCGCCGTTTGTATTTCTAACCGTCTTAACACGGTGGTAAAAGCGCAAAATGCCGCAAAGCACATCCCGCTTAACACCTATGTTCCGATTGACGAAGTGGAGCTTGCCTCCGGTTCAACGCCGGAGAGCATTTATATTGATGCAGAGCATACGGACGAGCTTATCTCCGAAATAAACAAAGAACTGTCGGCTCTCGAAAAAAAAGTTCTCTCGCACTTTCTGGCGGGGAGCAGCCACAGAGAGACGGCTTCGGCTCTGAGTATTTCGGAAAAAGCCGTGGCAAATGCGTTGCAGCGCGTCAGAGCAAAGCTTCGTGCGGCGGGTGAAAAACCCGATGCGAATTGACGGGCAATATTTTCAAATCTTTACGGTACACACCGTTTGGATAATACCCCTTACCGTGGAGACACGCAAAAGGCAATAAAATTTAGCGAGGTAACAAAAATGTACGAAGACAAAACACTCACATGTAAAGAATGCGGCGCAGAGTTCGTATTCACCGCCGGCGAGCAGGAGTTCTATGCCGAAAAAGGCTTCACAAATGAGCCTCAGCGCTGCAAGGCTTGCCGCGACGCCCGCAAGAACGCGTCCAAAGGCGAAAGAGAATTTTTCGAAACCACATGCAGCCAGTGCGGCGGCGTGGCGAGAGTTCCTTTCAAGCCCCGTGACGACAGAGCCGTTCTCTGCAGTGAATGCTTCGCAAAGTCAAAGGCATAATTTTAACATAAACTTATATTTTTTGACTGTATTAAAGGACTTGCCGAAAGACAGGTCCTTTGGTATTTTTTATTCTCTTTTCGTGCGGAGCGCTTTCATAATGTCTTTTTCCGTGCGGACGGAGATTTTTTACATATAGAACTCTATCGCGTTGTCGTCGCCGGTGCGGTCGTTATACAAAAACGGACGGGCGATATCGCAAAGGCTTCCCGCGCCCTTTACAAAGCTTGACGGAGGACGGTGAAGCGTGTTCAGGATTTTATCGGCTTTTCGGCATACACCCATGAGAACCCTGTATTCGTCCGTATACGGAGTATACGGCGCATTTCCCGAAAAAATATGACGCATTATCACAAAGGCGCAGTCGATTGCACGTTTGTCCTTAAGCGCTTTTATTCTGTCTTTTGACAGTCCGTTATATTTTTTGCCGAATTTCGCAAGCGTTGACATTTTTAGTTTTTGTGCAAATCCCGCTGCCGCTTTCACCGCAAGGCGGTGTTTTTTCAGCTTTTCCGCATTCAAAAAACCGTCGGAATCCTGTAAAAACCTGTCCCAATCGGTGTTTATCAGCGGAAAAACCTTTTCGAGCAGCCCGGTGAAATTCAAACCGTAGACGTATTCACATGCGCGAAGGGGGGTGTCAACGCCCTTGATTTTGTCAATACCGATGCTCTCGACCGAGCACTTTCCGGTGTCGGTGTCGAGCGTCACCTTGCGCATCATGCCGTGTGCCGCGCCGAGCGCGGCGGTTGAAATATCGTAAAAGAACCCGCCTTTGCCGTCCTCATACTTTTGGATGCTTTGAACGTGTGTATGTCCGGTAAAAATGACGCGGACTCCCCCGTCGCACATCATTCTTTTGAGCTTTTCATAACCGCCGAACATTTCAAATTCGGCAGCAAGCCGATAAATCTCCCACGGCGGCAAAACGGGATGATGCACCGCAAGCATAATGCGCTCCCCTCTTGGTTTTGCGCACTTTATCTCGTTTTGCAGCCATTCGAAGCCCTCGTCGAAAAGTCCGCAGTGGCTGCGTCCGTTTCCGTTGTCGTTTATCGCTATGAGCCGCACTCCGGCATGAGGCGACACGCTGTATGAGCCGCTCTCCGTGTCGACGCTGTCTGCGGAATCGGGGCCGTATTCATCGTAGAGGTGACGGCTCTCGACCTTGCCGACATAATCAACGGGATAGCATTCCGTTTCTCCGTAGCCGACCGCCGAGAAAATATTTTCGTCGCCGTCAACACCGTGTCCGCAGTAGTCGTGCGTCGCGGTAGTGACAAAAACGCGCTTGCCCGCGTCTGTCAGCTTTTTCAAAAGCGCCTTGAAGTCGCCGTGACTTATCACCTCGCCGCAGTTTACAAGATCTCCCGTTATCAGCACGTTCGGCGTCTCGCGGTCGGCGATTATTTTGTCAAAAAACGTCTCCGTTATCTCCGGTGACACCTTCAGCGCAATTTGGTCGCCGCGTTCGCGCCGCGTTATGGGCATGCCCTCTACCCATAATTTCTTTGACAAAAAATGCACGTCCGTAAGCACATACATTCTGAAAGGCTCCGCCATTTTCTTCTCCTCCGTGTACGGTTTTGTCTATATTACCATACCCGACGGAAAATTGCAAATCCGCGGAATGACGGCTCTTTTGAAATACCGCTGCGGCAAGCCGGATATTCATGCCGTGCGGCGGAGGAAAAATTATTCGTAATTATTTTTCGTTTATTCGTAATTTCTGTTGATGTTTTATGGATTATTTGATTGCAAATGAAAAAAGCAGCAAATTGCTGCCGAGTTACTTCGCCGTATTTTTGCTGAGGGTTCAAACGCTGTTATATTTGTTTATTTGGCGGACAATTTCAGCCATTGCCGCACGTTGCGCCGGGGTTTTTCTTTGCAGCTCCCATGCAATAAATGCGGAGGCATCGTCGATTTCATATGCTGCGGACTGCGCTTTTTCGGCGAAAAAAGCGCCGAGTGAAATGCCGAGCGCAATACACAGCTTTTCGATAACCTTGACTGTCGGGTTCTTTTCTCCGCGTTCTATCATGCCGAGGTAAGACGTTGTAATTTCTGCGGATAACGCGAGGTCTTCCTGCGAAATTCCGCGCTGTGTCCGCAACTCTTTCAGTCTCTTTCCGCAATCAAAGTAGTTATCCAAAATCATCACCATAGTTAATAATAGCGCCTTGACTTTCAAATCGCAATATGATATAGTTGTCATCATGACAGCAACTATAGTGGTTAATGTCAAATTTTGAAAAAATGAATAGGAGAAAAACTTATGAAAAAACTGTTTATGTTTTCGGCGGTATTTCTGTGCTTTTGTGCATCGGTATTTTTTGCCGCAAGCGACGGCGCCGTGGAAATTGCACTTGTGCCTGCCGCAAAAGCCGCAGCTATAGTAGACAGCGGTATGTGCGGAGATAATGTTACATATACGCTTGATGACGAGGGTACGCTTACAATCAGCGGTGAGGGTGAAATGTATTCTTATTCGTTTAACAATCCATGGCCATGGAAAAGGCAAGACATTTACTCCGTTATTATTTCTAATGGAATCACCAGCATTAGATATGATGCGTTTGATTCGCACTCAAATCTAACAAGTGTAACTATTCCTGAGAGTGTTAAAAGAATTGGAGGAAGGGCATTTTACTGGTGTACTAGTCTTACGAATATAACTGTTCCTGACAGTATTATGAGCATTGGTGATCGTGCATTTGAAGGAGTGCCTAATGTTATTTTTTTGGGTGATGCAAGTGGTTTTCCTTGGGGGGCAAGAGCTGTTAATGGTTATATTGAAGACGGACTTGTGTATGAAAATTCAAGCAAAACAAAATTGTTGGCATGTCCTTCTTCGAGAGATGGAACAGTAGTTATTCCGAACAGTGTCACAAGCATCAGCTACGGGGCATTTTACGACTGTAGAAGTCTAGCAAATATAACGATTCCTGATAGTGTCACTGTCATTGGTGAAAGTGTATTTAGTGGATGTAGCAATCTCACAAGCATGACTTTACCGAACCGTGTAGCAAGTGTTGGAGCAAACACCTTTTATAAGTGTAGCAGTCTTGTGAGGGTATCATTTCCTAATAGTGTTATAGATATCGGCAATTATGCATTCTACGGTTGTAGCGATCTCACGAATATAACGATTCCGAACAGTGTTACAAGCATAGGTGATTTTGCATTTTACAATGTGCCTAATACCGTCTATTCGGGAACTGCAAGCGGTTCACCATGGGGCGCAAGAGCTTTAAACGGTTATATTGAAGACGGACTTGTGTATGAAGATTCGAGCAAAACAAAACTGCTGGCATGTCCTTCTTCGAGAGAGGGAACAGTAGTTATTCCGAACAGTGTCACAAGCATTGGAGAGCATGCATTTTCCAACTGCAGCAGTTTAAAGAGCGTAACGATACCGGACAGAGTTAAAAGCATTAGTAATTATGCATTTATTAACTGCAAAAGTTTGAAGGATGTTTTCATCTTAAATCCTAATTGTCTGACGGAAGAAAGTGAAGAAAGCATTTTTGCAAACAGTCCGATTACTATTCACAGTCACACCGGATACGGTGTCGAAAAATACGCCCAAAAATACGGTTACAATTTTGTCCTGCTTCATATGTGGGACAACGGCACGGTGACAAGAGAGCCGCAGGTCGGTGTTGCGGGTGAGCGGACATTTACCTGCACGGTATGCAGTGCGACACGCACGGAGGAGATTGCTCCGTTGGTTCCCTCTGCTCCCGACCGAATCGAGGTCAAGTCCTCCGACAGCGCGAAAGAGCTGACCGGCGGCATCGTCGGCGCGACGCACTCCGTCACGGTTTCGGAGCTGCTTGCTTCGTCCAATGCTTCATATGTTGTCGACAAAGACGGCAACAGGGTCACTGATACAAAGCCCCTCGCAACCGGTATGAAGATAATACTTGAATCCGGCGGCGAAAGACTTGAAAAGGTAATTTCCGTTCTCGGCGACGTAAACGGCGACGGTGATATTTCGGTCTCCGACGCAAGAGGCGCACTTCGTGCGGCGGTCGGTCTTGACACGCTTGAGGGCGCATACCTCAACGCCGCAAGGGTCAACGGCGCGAACGAAGTCGCGG
>OMRJ01000065.1 GCA_900313475.1 uncultured Eubacteriales bacterium
CAACTCTCGGTCTGCCCGAAATCAAATACCGTCCCGCCGCGCTTGCGCTTATGTGCGGGCTTTACGACCTGCAGCAGCTTTTGAGCGGTCCGCGTCTTTTCGGCGTTATACCCGAAACGGCAAGCATGATATTGGGCTTCAAGGTCAAAAACGACATGTCGAATCTCGGCGACTACGAATACATAAACTTTATCTCCCCAGTGCATCTTGTAAACGGTAACTGGTGCCCGACTTTCATGACGTGGGCGGAGGAAGACCTCATATGTGCGGGGCAGGGTCCCACAATGGCGAAGGCGCTTGAAGACAACGGAGTCCGCCACGATGTTTTCTCGGTAAAAGGACTTATCCGCAACCACTGCTATCATCTTATGCTCAATCTGCCGAGCGCTAAGGAGTGCATGAACAGATGCATTCACTTCCTCAACACCGTTCTCGATCATGATGACGCGGAGGAGGAACCCATAACCGAAAACAAAGAGGAAAAAACGGAAGAAAAATGATATAATCCAAATAAAGGAGTAATATCAGATGAAAAGAATCGTAACCGTACAGGATATCTCATGCGTCGGCAAATGCTCGCTCACTGTCGCGTTGCCGATAATTTCGGCATGCGGCGTTGAAGCAGCCGTAGTGCCCACCGCGGTGCTTTCAACACACACAGCTTTTCAGGGCTTTACCTTTCACGATCTCACCGACGAAATAACACCTATCGCGGAGCACTGGAAAAAAGAGAATTTCAAGTTTGACGCTATCTACACAGGCTATCTCGGCTCGTTCGAGCAGCTCCGTCTTATGAGCAAATTCTTCGATGACTTCGGCACGGATGACAACATCGTGTTTATCGATCCCGTAATGGCTGACAACGGCAGGCTTTATCCCGGCTTCACACAGGAATTTGCCGACGAAATGGCAAAGCTGTGCGGCAAAGCCGATATCATAGTGCCGAACCTCACCGAAGCGTGCTTCATGCTCCGCAGAGAGTATATCCCCGAAGACTACGACGAAGCATACATCAAGGGCATACTGAAAGACCTTGCCGCTCTCGGCGCAAAAAACACCGTTCTCACCGGCGTGAGCTTTGAAAAAGGCAAACTCGGAGTTATGGGTTACGTGAGCGAGGAAGACAGATTTTTCAGCTATTACACGGAGCGCATAGACGTCAGCTTCCACGGCACGGGCGATGTGTTCGCAAGCGCGTGCGTAGGTGCACTCATGCGCGGACTTTCTCTCGAAAACTCGCTGAAAACAGCGGCAAACTACACGGTCGATTCTATCAAAAAGACCGTAGCGGAGCCTAACCACAACACCTACGGCGTCAACTTCGAGCAGTCCGTCCCGCTTCTTCTTGAAGAACTCGAAAAGAATAAATAACAAAAATAACGGCTTCATATTAAGATTCAAAAAGTCCAAACAGAAAATAAGCGGCGCAAAGCATTCCGAAAAGGGGAATAAAATGCCGGATTTCAAATTCAGAAAAGCGACGCGGGATGACATTTCCGCCGCGGCAAAAATATACGACAGAATAATCGACGAACAGGAGCAGGGCAAGATCACCGTCGGCTGGGTTCGCGGAGTGTATCCGACCGAAAAAGATGCCGAGAGCGCATTTGAACGCGGTGAGCTGTTTGTGTGCGAATATAACGGCGAAATTGTCGCATCCGCAGTTATAAATCAAAAGCAGTCGGATGCTTATTCCAAGGCGGACCGGAAAGAAACGGCAGACGCCCCAGCCGACGAGGTATGCGTGCTTCACACTCTCACCGTCTCGCCCGATATCACGGTGCGCGGCTGCGGTTCCGCCTTTGTGCGCTTTTATGAAAGCTGTGCGGCGGCTCACGGCTGCAGATATCTGCGTAGGCTGACGGGACTTGAACCCGTGTCGGTTTTGACAGGTCGGATTTAGCACATGCCGCGTTAAACCCCTTGCGAATACGTCAAGTATTCGCTGCGGGCTTTGCCTTGCCTGAACAAAAATCAGCTCAGGCAAAACTGCTCTGCACCCGAC
>OMRJ01000116.1 GCA_900313475.1 uncultured Eubacteriales bacterium
ATTCCGGCTCCGATTACGATATTTACGGGACAGACGGCGCCGAGATCACGATTGTTACTTTCGGACGTATTTTTGCCGAAGCATGCAAATCAAAAGCGGTGCTTGAGGAAAACGGCGATACGGTCAGAATATTAAAGCTCAACACCGTCAAGCCGATTTCAAACGCTGCCGTAAAGAGCATTCTTGACAGCAGACGGATATATTTTTTTGAGGAAGGACAGCGCTTCGGCGGTATCGGCGAAACGTTTGCCGATAAGCTGCTGAAATACGGCTTTGACGGAAAATACAGTCTCACCGCAGTTGAGGGAGAGTTCCCGAAGCAGAATACGATAAGCGGACTTTTGAAACACTACGGGCTTGATGCAGAGGGTATGACGGCAAAAATTCTTGAGGACAAAACAGATGACTGATAAGAAAAGACTTGACCGATATTTGTTTGACAACGGCTATTTTGAGAGCCGTGAAAAGGCGCAGGCTGCCATTATGGCGGGCATCGTTTATGTCAACGGAATGAAAGCGTCAAAGGCAGGCGATACGGTAAAGCCCGACTGCACGGTAGAAGTGAAGGGCGGAATGGAATTTGTGAGCCGCGGCGGCTATAAGCTGAAAAAAGCGATGTCGGCATTTCCGATCGGGCTTCACGGAAAAACATGCATGGATATAGGCGCCTCCACGGGCGGTTTTACCGATTGTATGCTTCAAAACGGTGCCGCGAAGGTGTACTGCGTCGATGTCGGCTACGGTCAGCTCGCGTGGAAGATACGCAGCGACGAAAGAGTAGTCAATATGGAGCGCACGAATATCCGTTATGTGACTCCCGATATGATTCCCGGCGGCGCGGATTTTGCGTCGGTGGATGTATCGTTCATATCGCTGCGCCTGGTTCTGCCGGTTCTGTTTACGCTCCTTAAAGATTCGGGTGAAGCCGTTTGCCTTATAAAACCGCAGTTTGAAGCGGGACGCGAGAAGGTCGGAAAGAAAGGCGTCGTGCGTGAAAAAAGCACTCATGTTGAGGTTGTTGACGGGATCGTTTCCTTTGCGCGCGAGTGCGGTTTTACGGTTGCGGGGCTGGATTTCTCGCCCATAAAGGGTCCGGAAGGCAATATAGAATATTTGATGTACATAACTAAGAGTAATTCAAAGATAAATGCTGCCGACGGTGACATAAACGCGTCGGATGTTGTCGAAGCGTCACACGCGGAGCTTGACAAAACGCAGGCTGTGCCGCTTGTGTGACAGGAGAGGAGGATTTTTCTTGAAAGTCGCGGTTGTTCCCAATTTAACGAGAGAACGCGCCATGGCTGTTACGGAGGACGCTTGCCGTCGGCTTAAAGAATTGGGTGTTGATTTCGCTTTTGACGTTTCTCTGAAAGATTCGCTCCGCCGCATTGACGGTGCGGGCTTTGAAAGCGAACCGTCGCTTTACGGCGAATGCGATACGGTTATAGCCGTCGGCGGGGACGGTTCCGTTATGCGTGCGGCAAAAACCGCCGCAAAATACGGAAAACGCGTGCTCGGCATAAAGGCGGGGCGGCTTGCATATCTCTGCGGACTTGACGCGGAGGAAACGGAGCTGCTGTCATGTCTTTTAACGGGCGAATACTCGGTATGCCGCAGAATGATGCTGCGTGCAGAACTTATAAAAAACGGTGAGGTCGTGCACTCCGAAAACTGCCTGAACGACATTGTTTTCGGTCGCGGAACCGATATCGCTCTCTGCGAAGTAAACGTGAATGTGAACGGAAAGCCTACGGCGGACTATGTGGCGGACGGCGTCATAGTTGCCACTCCCACAGGCTCCACGGCTTATTCGATGTCGGCGGGAGGGCCTATTCTCGAACCGTCTCTCGATGCGGTGCTGTTAACGCCGATATGCCCGCATTCTCTTGTGTCGAGGCCTTACATTTTTTCATCCGATACGGTTTTCGATGTTACCTGCACACCTATGAGACAGGGCGCAGAAACAGGGTTTTCGTGCGACGGCGGCGATACCGTGCGGCTGTGTACCGGCGACAGTGTGAGAATATGCAAATCGGATATGTATGCGGATCTTATTTCCGTTAAACAGGATAATTTCATAGACGTTCTCAATCGCAAGTCCGAACTTAAAAAGTGAAAGGAGATACTCTGAGAAAATGAAAAAAAACCGACAGGCGATTATTGCCGAACTGATAGAGGAGAACCGCATCGGAACCCAGGAGGAGCTTCTCGACAGGCTTCTTAAAATGGGTATAAACGTGACGCAGGCGACCGTGTCGCGCGATATAAAAGAATTGCGTATTGTCAAACGCCCTGCACAGGACGGGGAATACAGATATTTTCTGCCGTCGCGTTCTCCGGAAGAAAACACATCGAAGTACATGGCAATTCTCGTAGGCGCCGCAATGAGCACCGATGTCGCGGTTAATACCGTCGTGCTGAAATGTCATGTCGGCACGGCGCAGGCGGCTTGCGCGGCGCTCGATTCGATAGGTCTTGACGGTGTGGCAGGCACTCTTGCGGGCGATGATACGATATTTATTCTGTGTTATTCCGCGACGGCAGCCGTTAATGTCAGAAAAAAGCTTGATACTATTTTGGGACTGTAATTTATGCTTAAAAGTCTGCAAATTGAAAATATAGCCACAATAGAAAAGCTCTCCGTTGATTTTTCGGACGGGCTTAATGTGCTTACGGGCGAAACGGGCGCCGGCAAATC
>OMRJ01000289.1 GCA_900313475.1 uncultured Eubacteriales bacterium
TCATCTTTTTTTCCTATCCCCTAAAAAATGTGGGATGTAAAAAAAGCGATGACCGTATAAAACAGTAAAGATCAACGCTCTTGCATGATAAATTAACGGGATTGCAACTCCGAAAGACTGCGATAACCGCATAAGCTTGCTCCGTTAATTAAGAAGACATCCGTTTTATGTTTTATACTACAGACAAACTTCGCCGCTCGACGTACCTTTGTACGCCTTCGGGCAAACAAAATCAAGTCCGAAGCCTTGATTTTGCTCGGTTTGTCTGTTCCTCATCTTTTTTTCCTATCCCCTAAAAAACGGAATGCAGAAAAATCCGAGTTTTTCTGCATCCTTTTTTATAAATTCGGAGCTGCGTCCGCGCTTCATCCGTGTGATACACTGAAAAAGCCGCCGATTGACAATTCCGGCAGGCTTTTCTTTTTGGGTTTCGGAGCCGTTCAGTACCCCATGACGCCGCTTACGGATTCATCGTTTTCGATCCAGTCTGACACGGGAATTATACGGTAGCTGTCCTTTGTGTCACGGATAATCACGGTAGAAATTCCTGCGTTTATTATCATTCGCTTGCACATGGAGCAGCTGCACGAATTTGCGACATAGCTTACGCCGTCCGACTCGACACCGGTGAGATACAGTGCGGAATCTATCATTTTGTCCCGCGATGCGCTGATAATCGCGTTTGCCTCGGCATGCACGCTCCTGCACAGCTCATACCGCTCCCCGCGCGGAATGTTAAGCTCCTGACGGATGCAGTATCCCATGTCGGAGCAGTTTTTTCTGCCTCGCGGCGCACCCACATAGCCTGTTGAAATGACCTCGTCGTTTTTCACAATAACGGCACCGTATGAGCGGCGCAGACATGTAGAGCGCTTCGACACCGTTTCGGCAAGATCAAGATAGTAGTTTATTTTGTCCCTGCGTTCCATACTTTTCTCCTCCGTGTCTTTATTTTTTGTCAAAATCTATCAGCTTTACACCGTTTACGATGTAAATTATTCCTGAAACTACCGCAAGCGCTGCGGTTATCCACATCATTACGTCGGCAACAAGCGAGGTCAAAAAAGCAATTTTAAACGCAATTCCCGACATAATGGCAATCGTGAAAACCATTTGCGACACGGTTTTGAGCTTTCCCCAGATGTTTGCGGGAATAACTACTCCCTGCGCGGCGGCGGCAAGGCGCACGCTCGTAACGGCAAATTCACGCGTCAGAATAATGAATACAACATATATGCTGCAAAAACCGTATTTCATCAGCACCAAAAGCGCAGCGGTAGTCAGCATTTTGTCGGCGACGGGATCGGCAAGCTTTCCGAAAACGGTAATAAGCCCGTATTTGCGCGCAATTTTACCGTCAAGAAAATCGGTAATGCAGCCGGCAACATACACGGCAAGTCCTATAACAAAATGGTACGGAATAAAATCCGCCATAAAGAAAAACAAAAAAACGGGAGTGAGCACCATCCGTGCAACGGTAAGCTTATTCGGCAAATTCATCGGTCTGAAACCTCTCCTATCAAATCATAGTCTTTTGTATCTGTAATCTCAACGTCGACAAAATCGCCGATATTGAGATCACGCTGTGAAATTATGAATATCCCGGAGTCGATTTCGGGCGCATCGCGCCATGTTCTGCCGGAATATACATCGGTATAGCCGTCGTAGTCCTCCACAATGCAGCGCACCCTTTCACCGATAAGCTCCTCCTGTTTTTCGCAGAATATCTTATACTGCTGATCCATAATCACTTCGCCGCGGTGCTCCGCAACCTCTTTTTCGGGGCGCTCCGGCATCTCCGCCGCTGCGGTTCCCTCCTCCGGAGAAAAGGCAAAGCAGCCGAGACGGTCGAAGCGAGCCGCGTTCACAAACTCCGACAGCTCGTTGAACGCCTCGTCATCCTCACCGGGAAATCCTGTCATAAATGTCGTGCGAATGACGCAGTCGGGCATATAATCACGTATTTTTCCTATAAGGGCAAGCAGCGAGGCGCTGTCTCCGCAGCGGTTCATCGCCTTCAGAATGCGTCCGTTTGCATGCTGAAGCGGCAAATCAATATAGTGCAAAACATGCTTTGAATCACGCATTGTTTCAAGCACGCTGTCAGTAAGGCGGTCGGGATAGCAGTAAAGCAGGCGAATCCATTCAATGCCGTCTATAACGTCAAGCTGCTTAAGAAGCTCATCAAGCTTCGGCTCGCCGTAAATATCGTCGCCGTAGCGGGTGGTGTCCTGCGCGATGACGGTAAGCTCCTTCACACCGTCGGACGCAAGCCGTTTCGCTTCTTCAACTATACTCTCTATCGGGCGCGAACGCTGCGGCCCGCGTATTTTCGGGATAGCGCAGTAGGTGCAGCAGTTTGAACAGCCGTCCGCAATCTTGAGATATGCACGGTATGACGGCGTGGTAAGAAGTCTCTCTCCGCAGAGGGGAAGCTTTTCCTTTTCGGGGAACAACATGTTTTCTTTGCCCTCGAAAACGCTGTCGACAAAAGATACGATATCGCCGTTTGCGCCTATTCCCGCGACGGCGTCGACTTCGGGCATCTCTTTGAGAATTTCTTCACGGTAACGCTCCGCCATACAGCCGACCACGATTATTTTTCCGACGTCGCCGTCTTCCTTATAGCCTGCCATTTCGAAAATGTTATCTATAGACTCCTGCTTTGCGGCTTCAATAAAACCGCAGGTGTTTATTATTACAGCGTCGGCTCCTATCGGTGTGTCGATTATTTCATAACCCGCGTCGGCGAGTTTTTTAAGCATCAGTTCGCTGTCTACCTGATTTTTCGGACAACCGAGTGAAATAAACCCTATCTTTTTTGCCATGTTCATCATCCTTATGCCGTCTGTTAATTGAATTTTATAATGCCCGACTTAATTTTTCCAAAAAAAATTCCGCCTACAGTATAACATACCGGGCGGAAAAAATGCAACCGTAAATACAATTCGGAATCGGAAACCGGGAATCGCCGTCGGGAGAAGGCTGTCCGTAATACGTCCGTAAAACGCAGCTTTGACGCATTTTCGGATTTTCAACACTCAAAATCCGTGCTTTTCATCGCTTTTGCAATCTCCGAATAAGAATATCCCATGGCGAGCAGCCGACGGTAGGCACGCGCCTTTTCCTTTTCGTTCGGCTCCGGGGGCAGACGCAGCTTTCGCAGCGCGCGGAAAATACCATCATCGGGTGCATCAAGCTCCGAAATTGCGTTTTCGATGTCATCCGAAGAAACGCCTCGCATGCGAAGCTCGTTTTTTATGCGGGCGGGAGCGTAGTTTTTCCGTTCGGAAAGCTCACGCGCAAATTCACGCGCAAACGACGAGTCGTCGATAAAACCGTATTTTTTACATTTTTCAATCGCGGCTTCAGTCTCCCCGTCGCCGTATTTCGCTTTCAGTTTGCGCTCCAGCTCCTTTTCGGAGTGGGCACGAAGACCGAGCATGCGCATTGCCGATTCATAGGCAAGACGGAAATTTCCAGCGGTTTTAATTGCCGAGAGGTCGTCCTCGGTTATCGCATCGCCGTCGTGAAAAGGAAAAGAATACCAAACGTCGGAAGGGACGGTAAAGCGATATTCACCGTCCGTAAAAATGTTAATTCTTCCGCTTTTTGCGGTCGTGACAGTTACCGTCATCAGTCGGCGGCAATGTCGATCTTTATCTTGGGCATGCGTCCGTTATTGGGAATGAGCACGCCGTCGTCATCCGTTTCGGGAACATCTTCGGACGCATTTTCACTGTCCTTTTTATCGGAGCCGCTGCCCATAAGCTCGGCAAACCTGTCGGAGGAACGTATCTGCTGCTCGATCTGCGCCATAAAATCGGGGTTGTCGCGAAGATACTGCTTTACCTTGTCGCGCCCCTGTCCGAGACGCTGTTCGCCGTAGGAGAACCATGCGCCGCTCTTGTGTATTATATCAAGCTTGACGGCAATATCGACTATTTCTCCCTCTTTTGAGATGCCGCTGCCGTACATTATATCAAATTCCGCTTCTCTGAAGGGCGGAGCAAGCTTGTTTTTAACTATTTTTGCCCTTGTGCGCGAGCCGATAAACTCATTGCCGGCAGCCTTAAGCTGCTCGACACGTCTTACGTCAATGCGCATCGACGCATAGAATTTAAGCGCGATACCGCCGGTGGTAACTTCGGGACTGCCGTACATCACACCTATCTTCTGGCGGAGCTGATTTATGAAAATGACAATGCAGTTTGAGCGCGATATCGCACCCGCAAGCTTACGTAAAGCCTGCGACATAAGCCGTGCGTGAGCGCCGACATGAGAATCGCCCATTTCGCCTTCTATTTCGGCTCTGGGAACAAGCGCCGCAACGGAGTCGATGACAATAACGTCCAGTGCGCCAGACCGTGTGAGATACTCCGCGATTTCAAGCGCCTGCTCGCCGTTGTCGGGCTGCGAGACAAGAAGCGAATCGACGTCAACGCCGAGCGCTGCGGCATATTTCGGGTCAAGCGCATGCTCGGCATCAATGAACGCGGCTTCTCCGCCTTTTTTCTGAGCCTCCGCCACAACATGAAGCGCAAGAGTCGTTTTGCCGGAAGATTCCGGTCCGTAAATCTCAATTATTCTTCCCTTGGGAAGTCCGCCGATGCCCGTTGCCGCATCAAGCCCGATCGAGCCTGTGGAAACGGAATCGACATTGAGCGTCTGCGTCTGACCGAGACGCATAACGGAGCCTTTTCCGTATTGCTTTTCTATCTGCTGAATCGCCGTTTTGAGCGCTTCTTTTTTGTCCGTCTGTCTGCTGAGGTTTAATTTTGCCGATTGCTTTTCTGCCACTTTCTTCATATCCTTTCAAACAAAACATTTGTTCGCTTTTTCTGTGATGATTATATATTATTTCTCTGAAAAATGCAATAGTCTAAACCGTATTTTTTCGCAGTATCCGCCGCAGAGGGACATTTAACGGACTTCGGCAAGTTTTTTGCGTTTCAGGTGCGAGGCGCTCAGCCTGCGAACTTTGCCCTTTGCGAATTGCACGGTAATGATATCGCCGTTTCGGGCGGTAACCTCTCCGATGCCGAAATGACGGTGGTGAAGCTTTGCCCCCACGTTAAAGCCGTCGGAGCCGTCCGTTTCCGCGCCGCTGCCGCCGTTGAAAAAACGCGCGTCGACGGTGAAGCCGACGTGCCGCGGGTCGGCAGAGGGAGAAAGGTTCTTTTTGCTTTCCTTCACTTTTCCGAAAATTTCATCAGAAAACGACGTTGCATACTTTTCGGAATCAAAGGTAAACACGGTAAGGTCGTTTTTGGCACGCGTCACGGCAACATAAAAAAGCCTGCGCTCCTCCTCATATGCGGCTTTCTCCGACGTGTCGGCAGGGCTTTTCGGAAGCTCGGACGGCAAGATGCCGTCGATCGCGCTTAAAATATAAACCGTGTCAAATTCAAGTCCCTTCGCGGAGTGGATTGTGGAAAGCGTAAGTCTGCCGCTGCCGTGAAAGCCGTGCGAAAAAGCCTCGTGCAGCACCTCAAGACGGTTGAGAAAGTCCGGGACCGACCTTTCATGCCCGGCAATCGCCGTGAGAATTTCGACCTTGTTTTCGTCGATACCGCCGTAAGCGGAATAGCCGGGAAGCTGCGCAGCAAAAAACACCGCGTCAGCCGGTTCGCAGCACGCTATGCGGTGAAGCGTTCTTTGTATTTCGTCGCATCTTTTTTTCGCCTGCTCCGTAAGGGCTCCGCTTTTCAGAAGCTTCACGAGAATTTCTCCGCCGTTTTTTTTCGTTTCGGCACAGATACGCTCGGCAGCGCTTTTTGAGAGGAACAGACCGAGCTTATAGTATATTTTCATGAACGCCTCGGTGCAGCCGCCGTTTTCGGCAAGACGCAGAATGCCCGTGATATCAAGCACGGTTTTGTTCGTAAAAAAAGTGCAGTCGGTGTCGCGGCATGAAAAATCGCTGCCGCTGCGCATCATTATGTCAATGAGCGGCAGCGCGCACTCGTTGTTGCGGTAAAGGACGGCTGTACGACCTTCACTTTTCGGGAGAAGACGCATAAGTCTGTCGTACTGCATCGGGATATCACGAACCTTTTCCTCGCGAACATACCCCTTTTCGGTGCGGAACGGCAGCATTTTTTTATTGATACGCAGAGTATTTCTGCCGATAAAAGCATCGGCGGCATGTATTATTTCGGGCGTGCTTCTGAAGTTTTCTTCGCTTTTGAGAACGGTTGCACCCGGATAGCTTTTCTCAAAATTCAAAAGAAATTCCGGCGCGGCGCCGCGAAAGCCGTAGATGCTCTGATCCTCGTCGCCCACCATAAAAATATTGCCGTTGCCGTCGGTGAGCAGCTTTATGATGAGGTGCTGAATTTTTGAGGTGTCCTGCGCCTCGTCAACACATACATACTTATATCGGGATACATGTCTGCGCCTTAAATCGGGGTAATTGCGCAGCATTGTGAGCGCGTAGACAAGCTGATCGTCGTAGTCCATCAGTCTGTTTGCCTTCAGCCACTCCTGATACTTTGCAAACACCTCCTCAAACGGGATATCCTCCGTTTCGAGCGTTCCGCGTTCAGCCTCGGTCATCATGCTGTTTTTGGCGCACGTTATGCGGCGTCTGATATCCGAGATTATCGAATCCGTGGCATATTCGAGTGTCGCTTCGCGGTAGATTGCGGAAATCACCGCGGAAATCCGTTTTTCATCGGTGATAAGGGCAAACGGCTCCCGCCCCGTAAAATACGCAAAATCATTTATAATGCGCTGTGCCACTCCGTTTATTGTCCTGAATTCGGGCGTTTTTCCGTCGGCGTCACCGAACAGCCTCGCAAAACGCGTCTTCATTTCATTCGCCGCCGCAACCGTATAGGTAAGGACAAGAATACTGTCGGGCGCTATGCCGGCGTTTTTTATCATGTAGCCGAGACGCGCGGTGAGCACCGTTGTTTTGCCGCTGCCGGGAACCGCGAGCAGCAAAACGGCACCGTCAATATGCTTGACGGCGTCGGCCTGCTGCTTATTCAGCTTTAAGTCAAATATTTCGGAGTCCATGGTCAGCCTTTTATTATTTGCGTTCACCGAAAAATGAAGTGCGAAATTCGGTTTTCGGAATTTTTGTCGGCGGATGCATAGGCTGACGGGACTTGAACCCGTGTCGGTTTTGACTGGCTGATTTTCGCTCATGCCGCGTTAAAACCCTTGCAAATACGTCAAGTATTCGCTGCGGGCTTTGCCTTGCCTGAACAAAAATCA
>OMRJ01000074.1 GCA_900313475.1 uncultured Eubacteriales bacterium
ATACGGCTGCCGAGTGAGTCCTCGGCGGCTTTCGCCATGGGGACGGCTGCCTTGCCTATCGCAATAACGGTCACATTGTCAACTCCCGTAAGCAGCAGGTCAATATAATATTTTGTCTGTAAATAGGGATCGACGTTTTTTATCGCATATGTATAAATTTTTTTCGCGTCATCTTTAAGTGTCATTAAAAAATACCTCTGTGTCAAGAGTGAAACGCGGGTGAGCAAGCTCCTTGAGCGTCTGTGAAATGTCTGCTGCGAGACGCCCGGTTTTTGCTCTTTTTGCGCTGCCGACCGGTAAGGCGCGCAGATATGCGGAGATTTTGTTCGCAAGAGTCACGAGCACTCCGCGCACCTCGTCGGGACAGCCGTCAAGCGCCCGTGAGCCGTCAAAGACCGAGAGAAATACCGGCATTACGTATTTCATGAGCCTGTCGTTTTTTATGCCCGACAGCGCCTTTATGTCGATTCTTCCGCCGAAAGGCATCAGCGCGTTTACCGTGTGCGCCGCCTTTCCGACCGTGACGTTTGTGAGAAAAGAAACGCCTTTTTTTATGAATCCGTAGGATCTGTCTGAAATTTGAGCTTTGATACCGAGCGCGTGAAGCCTGTCCGAAAGCTCCCCGCGGCTCTTTTTTGCGCCGTCAAGCACGTGCATCACTATGTTTTCCGCATGAGTGCGGAAGAAGTCCGCACCGTGTTCTTTTCCGTTGTATGTAAATTTTTCGATGTATTCCGTTTTTATCTCCGCAGACCCGTCTTTTACCGTTACATATGTTATCCCGGCGGGATAGCCGCACAGAGCGCTTAAGTTTATCTGCGTCAGTCTGCTTCCGTTTTGTGACACAAAATCGGTTGCGCGCAGCATGTGTGAGTGACCGACAAACAGCAGACGCACTCCCGCGTCCGCAAGGCGGCCGGCAACCTCGTTTCCGTCTGAGATAAGCTGTGAGGAATTGACAAGGCGCGAAATGCACGGCAGCACGAGATGATGCTCCGCCGCGATGACAAATTCGCCGTTTGCGGCGCCCTCGCGCGCTTCGTTTTCGACCCATTTGAGATGCGCGTCCGAATAACCCGATTTACCGCCGACGCCGTCGCAGTCATCGTTCACGAGAATGAGCCTTATGCCGTTCGACAGCCTGAAAGAACGGGAAAGGAAGCCTGCCGTGGTTTTGAAGGAGGATATTTCGTTCGCTTTTCCGAAGCCGCCGTATAAGCTGTTCAATTCGTCCTTTGAAGCAGTCTCGACATCCGTAAACACCTCGGAACCTGCATACCTGCGCGCGTTTCCGTCCGAGCACCAGTCATGCGTTGAGGTGACGGCATAAACGGGCACGCTCTCATTGAGCGCTTCAAGCTTCTGCATTATCTCCGCATGGCTGCATTTTTCGCCGTCGTTTGTGAGATCGCCCACGATCACCGCCGCGTTCGATCCGCTTTTTTTTATCGCGTCAAACGCCGCGTCGGTTACCGCGCCGCTCTCCGCAAGGCACTTCTGATCGGAGCCGGAGCGCAGCTCATACGCCCTTCCGGACACACCGAGAAACGATGAATATAAATGAATGTCGGCAATGAACGCCAGTCTGAAACTTTCCGTTTTTATCACTCCGTCCGGTCTTTTTTTTATTATACCCAACTTAAATAGAGAAGTCAATCACATAAAGGTTTTGCAACACTCATCTGAATCACACACAGGTAAAACGGATGTGACAGTTCCGGTTTCCTGTGTGTTTTCTATGTAACCGGTTGCCCGGAAGAAGTCATCGTAATCTTCTTTCGAGCAACCTTTAATGAAGATGTGGCAGTGACGCTCATCATTTTCATCGGTAATATAAATACGCTCCACAAAGGTTTGTATCAGCGTTACAAGCACATCGGGTGCGGCTTTTTCGGCATACTTTCCGAAGGAGAGCAGCCGTTCCTTGATTTCCTCAATGTCTCGGATAGCGTACATCTGACTTTGTCTGCTGTCCTCTAATTTTTGCAGTAGCGTTTCTGTTTCGGAAAGCTCATCAGTTAGTGCCTTTACATCCTCCTGTATAAAGCGCTTCAGACCATCATCTGCCTCCCGAAGATTTTTCACCTGATTGGATATTGCCGCTTCAAGCTGTGCCTTCTTCTTTCTAAGATCGGATAACTCTTTTTCATTCTGCGATGAACTGAAAATATCGGACGCTTTCTGATTGAGTAATTTTTCAAAGTATTCGCTGTCCTCATCGGCAAGGTGGGATAACTGTTTCACCACAAATTCATCGAGCAAAACACCGTCCACCGCACGGAAAGTACATTCGCCTGCACGGTAGCCGGGACAGACATACTTGAATCTCGGCTTGCCGTTTGTCCAGCGGTTGGATTCTGAGATAACCCGCAGGCGTTTCCCGCAATGCGGACAATAGACCAGTCCTGCAAGCAAGGCTTTGGTCTTTCGGTGCGGACGGTTGTATTTCTCTGCAATATCGTCCAGCATATTCTGCGTGTCGATCCATTGCCGGCTTGAAATAAAGCCCTCATGTCTGCCGACTGAGATAATCCATTCGGAAAGAGGCTTTTGTGACATCAACTGCACAAATTTCGGTGAAATAAAAGTGCTGTCGGCATCCTCAAATTTCTCCTGATCGGTTTTATTATAAGCAGAAATGCCGTGTTGACCGTCAAAATCGGAAATATCCCCGCATAAACCGCCGTTATGCTCCAAAAAATAATTGTATGCGCTTTCGTCGGCGGTGCAGTAAACGGGATTTTTCAAAAGGAGTCTCGTTGTGGAAGTGTTGAACTTACTTCCGACTTTTGTTCGATATCCCAATTCATTCATCTTGTCTGCTGTTTTCTTGATAGAGCGAGTGGCGGTGAATATCTCATAGAGCTTTTGTATCATCGCTTTTTCTTCGGGAACGCTCTCCAAATAACTGTAAGCCGATTTGTTTTTGCCGCTGCCGGTTTTCACGCGCTTCACCGTAAAGCCTGTTGGGGTATTGCCACCCAGCCAGCGCCCGTCTTTGGCAAGCTCCATCATATTATCTGTAATACGCTCAGTTAAGGTGTCACGCTCAAATTCAGCAACGACGGCGAATATTTGGATAAATATCTTTGATACACCGGAAGCGGTATTGATATTGTTGGAGCATATCAGTAGGTCTACCTTGTGCTTTTCAAGAAAATCAAGCAGGCGCAGAAGATCGCTTGTCTTTCTGCCGATACGGTCTAATTTGTAGCAGACGATGGCACGAATCCTGCCCATTTCAATATCGTGAAGCATACGCTGGAAATCGGGGCGGTCGGAATAATAGCCGGAAAGCCCTTTGTCCTCGTATTCAAGGAAAGTGTAATCTTCATCAAGATGCAATTCCCGTTTGGCGTACTCGGCACATTGCTTGAACTGCACGCCGATACTGTCACCCTTGTTGGTGATGCGGGATTTCCGGGCGTAGATTGCTACGCCCCGGTTATCCTCAGTATCGTATTTTTGTTTCTTTGTCATAATATCAGTCCTCCTACTTTTTCATTATACAGCCAGCCCAGTGACACTTTCCAATGTGCGGCCGTTTTTGCAAAGCTGGCGTAAGAGTAACCACAGCGTTTCGCTGTCAAGCGCTCGGATTTCCTGTTCCAGAAATTCCATTCGCTTGTGCTGAAAAGAACGGAGGGCGTCATTGTAGTTGTTGCCACGGTGAATGACAGCATTCATCTTAAAATCCATAAGCGCACCTCCTATCTCGAATCTCGGTCACGGTTGCGAAGATACTTACGGTAATGTTCGCAAGCCCGTATAATGAAATCTTCCGTCTTTTTTGAGTCCATTCCTTTTGGAAGAACAGCTCGCAGACGCTCGGCATAAACTTTGATCGTTTCTTTTTGATTTGCTTTTTCCTCGCACATAATATCCTGAATAACAGCTTTGGTGAGCAACCCTTCACGGTCTGCCTTGTGCATACGGAAAGCCTGAGAATAGGATGGCGTGCAGTCGTTGATTTCACATTGTTCAAAAACATCGTACTGACTTTGTTCGTCGAGAAACGAAAGCTCCACGCCGACGGACAGCGCCATTTTACCCTCGTCCATAAATTCAAGAAGTTCGGGAATAAGGTTTGTTAGGCGGATATAACGATGGATTTGTCTTTCGCTTTCGTTGGCAGATTCGCTTATTTGTGATACGCTCCACTTCTCGCCAAGTTGGCGAGAAGTGCCCTGATGTGACAGAGCCTCCATTTTCAACTTATACGCAAACGCCTTTTCGCTGGGTAGAATATGCTCTCTGTGCAGGTTGCTGTCCACTAAAGCTATAGCGGCGGAATCTCGGTCAAGAGCATAAATTAAGGCAGGGACTTCCGTGATCCCTGCCTTAACTGCGGCGTGTAAGCGGCGGTGTCCGCTTATTACCTCATATTCATCTGTGTTTTCAATCGGTCGGACAATCAGCGGTGACAAAATACCGACTGTCTGTACGCTTTCAATCAAGGTATTCATTTCCTCATTGTCCTTGACTTTGAACGGATGGCCCTCAAACGGGCGAAGCTTTGAAACCGGAATCTTTACCGGTTTTTTCATAGTATTTTTCATTTTCATCTACTCCTATTTAAATATCTCGCACGGGCTTTTCTCTCAAGTTCGTGCTCTTGTTTTAATAACTCATATAAATACGGAGACTTCTCCAAAATCTTCTCCGCACGGTGAAGCCTTTCACGAACAGGCTTCATTTGTTTGCTGATCGCCTTGCGGCGCTCTTTATTCCTGCTTTCATCCTCCGGCGATTTCGGGCGGCGGATACGGTTGCCGAGTGTTTTGCGTTCATGCTCCAAATCGGATAACTGCGCCTTGCTTTCGTCGATGTTGGCTTGCAAATCAATTACGGTGTGAATGTCATTTTCTTTGAGAAAATGATAATCTGAAATAAGTTCTTTCAAATCCTTTTCCGCCGCCCTTAAATCGGGTGACAGCAGCATTAACCGCAAGGAGCTTGCTGCTGCCGATCCCGTTGTGGATATTTATAACCGCAGATGCGCCGCTATCCGTACTGAAAAAGGCAGAAAAACCATAACGGAGGAATTTGCAAAGGCGGCGCAGGCATTGGCAAAGGAATACAAGCTGAAAGCACAGCAGGACGCAGAATATGCAAGCAGGCAATATGCGATAGATATGAGTCGTGAACGGCTCTATGCCGGAACAGATAAGAGATTGAAATAATCATGTTTACGCACAAAGGAGGTGGTTGCCGTGAAAGAATGGGAAAAGGAATTACAAATATACCGTTTAACTCCGGCACCGCCGAAAGAGAACGATTTACAGAAATATATTCTTAGTTACCTTTCCGAAAAGGACGATAAATATATCTCTTGGTTTTTGCATTACTATGAGCATACCGTTAATGACAGGGTAATGAGCATTGTTCAGGATTATGCGATGGTCGGGCATTTTTCGGATATAAAGCAGGAATATATCATTGGAATGCTGAAAGTCTTGCAGGATTACGATCCGAGCCGTGGCGTTCCTTTTATCGTGTATAAGGAATATGCCGCCATGCGTGAGGTACACGAATATATCCGTACCATGCGAACAGGCTTTACCATTCAGAGCAATGATGAGTATTTGCGGCTGAGAAAAGCAATGCGTTTGTTTCGTGAATACGGAAACGAGGCGGATAACGAAACTATTCAAAAAATTGCACAGGTGATTGGTGCAAGTGAAAAAGATACCGCTGAAATCATTCGGTCGGGAATGCAGAATATGCAGTTTGTGGACTATTACTGGCAATATGCCGACGAGGACAGCGAAGAAAGCCGGGAAGAAATAGCCTCTGATGGCACATCTGAACCAGATAAGCTGTTTTTCCAATTGGAACGAGCCGAAGCGGTCATGGATGCATTTGAAAATTTGAATTACCGTGAACGGGCAATAGTTTCCGCACATCGGGGCTTTTGTATGGAGTGCTATTCCACAAAATATTATGATAAGAACGATTTGGATGTAGACGGCAATCCGAAATTGAAATCCCGACCGAAAGAAGCGTTTATTGATATTGCAATAGACCACGGTTTGGCTTCTCCCGATACCGCAGACAAAACCTACCGCAAAGCATTACAGAAAATGAAAGAAAAGCTAAAAGATGTATAAAGAAAAGCCGACTATATGTATATGCATCGGAATTATGATGAAACAACACTTACTTAGTATCTGACTTATAATGAATAAAAGCAGTTGACACGAAAAGGGAGAACAGTTAAAAAATCATATTATTTTAAGGCGGAGTAAAAAGCACTCCGCCTTTTTATGTGATAACATCACGGAAAGCGGTAAAGAAATTTGATAACATAACACTATAAGCTGACGAAAGGAATTCGACGCATGGATTATATCATTACATTTTTAGAGGGGATGATCTCCTTTATATCGCCCTGTATGCTACCTATGTTGCCTATTTACATTTCATATTTTGCAGGGCAAAGCAAAAACGATGGAGGCAGAAATACCAAGATGATATTTAAGGTTATTGCCTTTGTGGTGGGCTTTACAGTTGTATTCACGGCTCTCGGATTTTTTTCGGGAACACTTGGGAAACTGCTTTCCGAATATCAAACAATCGTAAATATAGTTTGCGGTGCAATCGTAATACTGTTCGGTCTTTCTTATTTGGAGGTTTTCCGCGTTCCGTTTTTCAAGGGAATGAACAAAGGTTATAAAGTAACCGGAATTGCGTCGGCTTTTTTATTCGGAGCAATTTATTCAATCAGTTTAACTCCATGTGTTGGCGCTTTTCTCGGATCTGCGCTCATGCTTGCTTCCAGCACAGGAGGTGCCTTAAAAGGTGCGACGTTACTGCTGGTATATTCGTTGGGACTCGGTATTCCGTTTATATTTTCCGCAGTGCTGCTTGATAAGCTTTCAGGTGCGTTTACCTTTATCAAAAAACATTATAAGGTAATCAATTTGGTTAGCGGTATTTTACTGATAATCGTCGGACTTGCAATGGCATTTGGACTTTTAAATTCACTTTTGGCTATTACTATGTGAGGGGAGAAAATGAAAAACAAAGTATGGATAATAATTGCGGTCGCATTTGTTGCGATTATGATACTTGCGGCAGTGCTATATCCGAAGCTTTCGGAAAAGTATTCATCCGGCGGCGACAGCGAGCCAAGCAACGAAACTTCCGAAAATTTGGTAGAGGCGTATGATTTCACCGTTTATGATTCAGAAATGAACGCAGTAAAGCTGTCGGATAAGTTTGGCAAACCGATAGTTGTAAACTTTTGGGCGTCCTGGTGCGGCCCGTGTAAATCTGAGCTTCCGGCATTTGATGCGATGTACGAAAAATACGGTGATGAGGTCGTATTTATGATGATAAATCTCACCGACGGATATAACGAAACAGTAAACGGTGTCAAAGAATTCGTACTTGACGGCGGCTACAGCTTCCCCGTATATTACGACACCAAATATGACGCAGCTAACACCTACGGCATTTATTCAATCCCCGAAACGGTGTTTATCAACACCGATGGCTCGATTTACCATACACAGCTCGGTGTCATGAGCGAAAAGGTTTTGGAAAATTATATTAAGCAAATGATAGGAGAAGAAAAATGACGATCAAATTAAATCCCGATACGGAAATTGTCAACACCATAAAAGAAGGACTGAAAAAGACGGGCGGTTACTGCCCTTGCCGCAGAGAAAAAACAGATGATACCAAGTGTATGTGCAAAGAATTCAAAGATCAGATCGCCAACCCCAATTTCGAAGGCTTTTGTCACTGTATGCTCTACTACAAGGAAAAGTAATATCAGCATCAAATATCGTAATAAAATATAATAAGCTAATTTTAATCGGAGGAATAAGGATGGCGTCTAAACGATATGCGACCGTAGATAAGTCAGTTTGCGTTGCCTGCGGTGCTTGTGAAAACATTTGCCCGTTAGGAGCAATAAAGGTACATAAAGGATGTTTTGCAAAGGTTGCGGAAGACAAATGTGTAGGATGCGGAAAATGCGAAAAGGTTTGCCCGGCAAACAGCATTACAATAGAAAGCAGGGTGAACATATGAAGACAAAGAAAAAACATTGGTATGATTACTTATGGATATGGTCGATCGTATATTTCGCACTCGGATTTTTCAATATTCTGTTTGCTTGGCTCGGTATGATTGATTTTTTGCTGCCAATCATACTCGCAGCATTTGGCGGCAACAAGTTTTTCTGCAACCATCTTTGCGGCAGAAGACAATTATACTGCAAGCTGGGCGGAGATCTCAAATGTTCCCGAAACAAGCCGACACCGAAATGGATGGCTTCCAAATGGTTTCGGTATGGATTCCTGATATTTTTTCTTGCCATGTTCGGAAATATGGTGTTTCAGACCTACCTTGTGGCAAACGGTGCGGAAAATCTGCGTGAGACGATCAAGTTGTTTTGGACATTCCGTGTTCCGTGGGGATGGACCTATTCAGGAAGCATATTCCCGGATTGGATGGCACAGTTCAGCTTTGGATTTTACAGCCTGATGCTCACATCGCTTTTAATCGGTCTTATCATTATGATTTTCTTTA